>NZ_JBXEJE010000009.1:0-222017 GCF_056820935.1 Streptomyces sp. Q2
GCCCACGCCGGCCTCGGCGGCGTGGCGGGCGGCGGTGCGGACGCGGGCGCCCGCTTCGGCGGCGCCGCGGAGCAGGCCGCGGTGGTCGGCCTCCGAGAGTGCCTCGGGGTTGTCGAGCAGCGATTCGTCGAGCATGGGCGGGCAGCCTCCGGTCGCCGGGTCGTCGGTTTCGCGGGTCTCCGGGTCGCCAAGTCGTCGCTTACGCGGGGCGGCGGGCCTCGTCGACGAGAAGGACGGGGATGCCGTCGCGGACGGGGTACGCCAGGCCGCAGTCCTGGCCGGTGCAGATCAGCTCGGCGTCCTGCTCCTTGAGGGGGGCGTGACAGGCCGGGCAGGCGAGGATCTCCAGGAGGCCGGCTTCGAGCGGCATGGGGTTTTCCCTTCGGGGGCTGGGTCGCGTGCGCTTGCTTGTGCGGATGTGCCTGGTCAGAGTACCGCCGGTGGGGGTGGGGCGGCGGGGTTCGGCCGGACGGGGTGCCGCGGCGTACTTCGCAGGGGCACCCCGTCCGAGGCTCAGCCCCGGATGATGCCCAGCACCTCGTCCCGTACCTTCGCCATCGTCGCCTCGTCTCTCGCCTCGGCGTTCAGGCGCAGCAGGGGCTCCGTGTTGGAAGGGCGGACGTTGAACCACCAGTCGGCGGCGGTGACGGTGAGGCCGTCGAGTTCGTCCAGGGTGACGTCCTGCCGGCTCTCGTACGCGGCCCTGACGGCGGTCAGGCGGCCGGCCTGGTCGTCGACCGTGGAGTTGATCTCGCCGGAGCCGGTGTAACGGTCGTACTGGGCGACGAGGGCGGAGAGGGTGCCGTCCTGGCCACCGAGGGTGGCGAGGACGTGGAGGGCGGCGAGCATGCCCGTGTCGGCGTTCCAGAAGTCGGCGAAGTAGTAGTGGGCGGAGTGTTCGCCGCCGAAGATCGCGCCGGTCCTGGCCATCTCGGCCTTGATGAAGGAGTGGCCCACGCGCGTGCGTACCGGCGTGCCGCCGTTCTCCCTGACGACCTCCGGCACCGACCAGGACGTGATCAGGTTGTGGATGACGATGCCCTTGCCGCCGTGCCTGGCGAGTTCGCGGGAGGCCACCAGGGCCGTGATCGCGGACGGGGAGACCGGGTCGCCCCGCTCGTCGACGACGAAGCAGCGGTCGGCGTCGCCGTCGAAGGCGATGCCGAGGTCGGCGCCCTCCTCGCGGACGCGTAGTTGCAGGTCCACGAGGTTGGCCGGGTCGAGGGGGTTGGCCTCGTGGTTGGGAAAGGTGCCGTCCAGCTCGAAGTACATCGGCACGAGGTCCAGGGGCAGGCCCTCGAAGACCGTCGGGACGGTGTGGCCGCCCATGCCGTTGCCCGCGTCGACGACGACCTTCAGCGGGCGGATGGAGGTCAGGTCGACGAGGGAGCGCAGGTGGGCCGCGTAGTCCGTCAACGTGTCCCGGCGGGTGATCGTGCCCGTCGTGGCCGCGGGGGCCGGGGCGTCCGACGCGCTCCACAGCTCGACGAGTTCGCGGATCTCGGCGAGGCCCGTGTCCTGGCCGACCGGGGCGGCGCCCGCCCGGCACATCTTGATGCCGTTGTACTGGGCCGGGTTGTGCGAGGCGGTGAACATGGCGCCCGGCAGGTTCAGCGCGCCGGAGGCGTAGTACAGCTGGTCGGTGGAGCACAGGCCGATCTCGGTGACGTCCACACCGCGGGCCGCGGCTCCGCGCGCGAAGGCGGCCGACAGCCCGGGCGACGAGGGCCGCATGTCGTGCCCGGTCACGATCGCGCTCGCGCCGGTCACCTGGACGAACGCGGCCCCGAAGAGCTCGGCGAGAGGCTCGTCCCACTGGTCCGGAACAACCCCCCGCACGTCGTACGCCTTCACGAGCTGGGAGAGATCAGCGGCCACGGCCACCCCTTCTGAAAGTCCTCTGGTCACCACAAACTACCCGCCCCCACCGACGGGGAGCCGTGCGGTGGCCGAGTGGACTCCCAGCCGTTACCTCAGGTCAGAAACGGAACCGGACCATCAGGGCAGCATCCAGCCCAGCACCGGCGAGCTCTGCCCGACCACGATCAGACACATCACCAGCAGCAGCCCGAGGCTCCAGGGCAGCACCTTGCGCAGCAGGTCCCCCTCGCGGCCCGCGAGGCCCACGGCCGCGCAGGCGATGGTGAGGTTCTGCGGCGAGATCATCTTGCCGAGGACACCGCCCGAACTGTTGGCGGCGGCCAGGAGTTCGGGCGACAGTCCGGACTCGCGGGCGGCGGTCACCTGCAGTGCCCCGAAGAGCGCGTTGGCCGAGGTGTCGGAGCCGGAGACGGCCACGCCGAACCAGCCGAGGACCGGGGAGAGGAAGGCGAGTCCGGCGCCGGCGGCCGCCACGAAGTGGCCGATCGTGGCGGCCTGTCCGGACAGGTTCATGACGTAGGCGAGGGCCAGGACGGACGTCACGGTGAGGATCGCGAACCTCAACTCGTGCACCGTCGCGGCCCATTCCCTCACCGCCACGCGCGTGTGCACGCCGAGGACGAGTGCCGTGCAGACACCGGCGAGCAGCACGAGCGTGCCGCCGGTGGACACGATCGGCCAGGTGAAGAGGTTCCCGCCGACCGGGTCGCCGTCCGCGTCGACGACGTTCAGGAACGGCCAGTCGTACGTCTGCGTCGCCTTGGCCAGCCAGTCCTTGACGGCCGGGATCTGGGCGATGGAGAAGATCACGACGATCAGCGCGTAGGGGGCGTAGGCGCGCACGACATCACCGCGCGGGTCGGCCTCGTCCAGGTCCTCGCTGCGGGTGCCGGTCAGCACGGCCGCGCGTACCGGCTCGGCGGCGGGCCTGCGCGCGTGGGGTACGGCGACCAGGGCGCCGGCCCCGGCCAAGGCGGCGCCGATGTCGGCGAGTTGCGCGGAGACGTAGTTGGCGGCGGCGAACTGGACGACGGCGAAGGCGGTTCCGCAGACCAGGGCGGGCACCCAGGTCTCGCGCAGCCCGCGCCGCCCGTCCACCAGCCAGACCAGCACCAGCGGCACCACCAGGGCCAGCAGCGGCGTCTGACGGCCCACCACGGACGCCACGGTGTCCAGGGGCAGTTCGGTGACCTGGGCCAGGGTCACGACCGGCGTACCCATCGCACCGAAGGCGACCGGCGCTGTGTTGGCGACCAGTGCGACGACCGCGGCGCGCACCGGGTCGAATCCGAGCGCCACGAGCATGACCGAGCAGATCGCGACGGGTGCGCCGAAGCCGGCGAGGGCCTCCAGGAGGGCGCCGAAGCAGAAGGCGACGACGAGGGCCTGGATGCGCGGGTCGTCGGAGAGCCGCCCGAAGGAGCGTCGCAGGATGTCGAAGTGCCGGGTGCGGACCGTCATCCGGTACACCCAGAGGGCGTTGACGACGATCCACAGGATGGGGAAGAGGCCGAAGACGGCTCCCTGGGCGGCACTGGAGGCGGTCTGGCCCAGCGGCATGCCGTAGGCGAGGCAGGCGACGAGCGCGGCGGCCAGGAGGCCTGTGAGGCCCGCCAGGTGCGCCTTGACACGGACGCCGCCGAGCAGGACGAGGACGAGCACGAGGGGGAGGGCCGCCACCAGGGCGGACAGGCCGAGCGAGTCGGCGACGGGTGCCAGTTCCTGGACGTACACGAGGGACCCCGATTCCGTCATGCGGAAAGCGATTTCTCGTTTCGACGTAACCGGAATGGTCGTGTCCGCGCCAACCGCCCGTCAATGGGCGTGCGTTACTCGAAAAGAACGCGCGGCCACAAGAACGAGGCGAGGAAGGTCAGTTGTCCGGGGAGCGCAGTACCCGGAGATGGCCGCGGCGCGCGACCTCCATCGGGTCGGCCCCGCGCCCGCCGCCGGCTCCGGCCGCCCGCTCCTGCGGACGGGCCGCCTCGCGCACGGCGTTGGCAAGCGCTTCCAGATCGTCGCCGCTGGGCCGGGCCGGGGCCGAGGCGTCGAGGAGTCGGACGACCTCCCAGCCGCGCGGGGCGGTGAGGCGCTCGGAGTGCTCGGCGCACAGGTCGTAGCAGTGGGGTTCGGCGTAGGTGGCGAGCGGGCCGAGGACCGCGGTCGAGTCGGCGTAGACGTACGTCAGCGTCGCGACGGCGGGACGGCCGCAAGCGGTGCGCGAACAGCGACGAACAGGGCTCACGACGTTGGACGGTACCGCACTCTTGAGCGGGCCGCGACGACTCCCCCTCAGGCCACTTCACCGTGTCGCGTTGTGAAACGCCCCACACACCACTGTGAACACACCGGCCTGACCTGCACGGACGGATCCGTCCGACAGATCGAGCGGTCCTGGAACCGGTCACCACTCGGTACAAACCATGTCAATTGCCTTGAGATCGACGGTCCCGGAGAGACACGCAATCGAGCCCAACCTTGGCTGGAATGGTCAACTGCCGCCATGCGCGCGGGACGGACGCCCGGGGCCCGCACTGCCGCGTGGGGCCGGGCACGCGCCCCGGGCGGGGACTACGCTTCACCAGTGATGGACAACCCCGTACCGCCCCGTGCCGCCGACCCCGGGCCCCGCCGTCGTGATCGACACGGCCGGGGCATGCGCGGGCCGATCGCACCCCCGCAGGTGCCCCTGGCGGCAAGCCGTGCCGAGGCGTTCGCGGACCTGGTGCAGGACTCCGTGGAGCGTCTGGAGCGGCGGTGGCCGCAGCTGGCCGACATCGACTTCCTGGTGCTCGAGGTGCCGCATCTGGACGCGCCCGGTGAGGTCTGGAACGACGAGGCGGTTCCCCTGGGCGGCACCATCGCCTCCCGGGAGGGGCGGCCCGCTCGGGTGATCGTCTACCGGCGGCCGGTGGAGATTCGCACGAAGGGCCGGGACGAGCGCGCCGCCCTGGTGCACGAGATCGTGGTCGAGCAGGTCGCCGAGTTGCTGGGGCTGACCCCCGAGACCGTGGATCCGCGGTACGGCGAGGACTGACCGCCCGCGGATCGCGCGCCGCCCGGCCTACTTCTGCAGCACCGACAGGTCCTGGTCCGCCTCCGGTACCGCCACCGTTCCGCGGTCGTCCGGGAGGGTCTGGATCGTGAAGCCCGGGACGCCGTCCTCCGTGGCCGCCAGGGTGCGGGACGCGTAGACCGGGCCGCCGGAGACCGGTTCGATCGTCAGGGCGTACGTGCCCTTCCCGCCGCTCGGGGCCGGGGCCTCGATGTTCTGGGTCGTGCCCGCCTTGATCGTGTACGTCTTCGACACGGACGTACCGCCGTCGCTGCCCGCCGACGCGGTGACCTTGACCTTCGCGGCCCGGCCGGGTGCGACCACGGAGAGCGTGGTGCCCTTGGCGCTGTTGTCGGCGGCCGTCGCGCGCGTGCCGACGGGGCGGGTGGCGGGGATGAACGCCGTCTCCTGTTTCGACCCCTTGCCGCGAACGACCCGCAGCGCGGCGACCACCGGCACGGACCGGTCGGTGGGGGTCAGGATCAGCGAGCCGGCCTCGCCGCGGGTGAGGTCGCCGAGGTCGACCGCGCTGGTCATGCCCGCCTTGACGTGCAAGGTCTCGTTGCCGGCCGGGGTGATCTGACCGGACGGCGAGGACAGGCGCACCTTCAGGTCGGCGTCGGAGTCGCCGGGGGTGAAGGCGACCAGGCGCACAGCGGTGGCGTCCTTGGGGATGCCGGGCAGGACCAGGCTGCCCGTCGGGTCGGTGGACGCGGCCAGCCAGTCCCCGCCGAGCTTGTCGTCCAGGGCCTGTATGGCGGCGCCCACGCGCCCGCTGCGGACGTTCACATGGACGGTGAGGTTCTCCTGCTTCTCGTCCGTGAGCGTGGACAGCAGGACCGGCTCGCTGGAGTGCGGCTGGACCGTGATGCCCTCCCCCACCGCGGACTCCAGGGCGCCGTCCTTGCCGTAGAGCTCGATGTCGACGACGGCGGCGGAGTCGTCGGGGTTGGTCAGGTGCACGTAGTCGGTGCGGTCGGCGGCCGTGCTGGCGCCCGGGAACCAGAACTCCGTGTCCGGCGCGGTGCAGTTGACGCCCTGGAGGCCGCGGCCGGTGCCCACGGCGACCTCGGTGGTCTCCTGGACGGTCCAGCCGGGCGCGAACTTGCCCTCGGCGGTGCCGACGAGCGCGGGCGAGTCGCCCCCGGAGGCGTCCCCGGTCACCGGGGTGCCGGGCTCCTTCGGGGTCAGGACCGGCTTGTCGGCCTTCTTCTTCCCCTCGCTCTCGCCGTCCGCCGACTGCTCGGTGGCGGACTGGAGTTCGGCCTTGCCGTCGCTCTGAGTGCCCTTCGTGACAGGCGTGAAGGACGTGTACGACGTGTCGGCGAGGTCCGAGAGGCTGGGCACCGGGCAGAGCAGGCTGGTGCGCTCCACGGGCAGGACGGCCGCCGCCTTCGCGGTGTCCGTGCCGGTGGCGTCCGGCGTGGTGAGCACGGCGAATCCGGTGACGGCGGCGAGCGCGGCGGTGCCGGCGATCAGGGACAGGGTGGTGCGGTTCACTGCTGACTCCCGTCGGGGCGCTCACTGCCGTTGCCGTGCGGGGGCGGCTGTGTCGGGTCGTACGCCGGGTCGTAGCCCTGCTGGTCGTACTGCCCGCCGTAGCCCTGCTCGTACGGCGCCTGCTCGGGACGGCCGCCGTACGCGTACGGGTCGTACTGGCCGCCCTGGTACGGGTCCGCCTGGTACGGCTGCTGGTCGTAGCCGCCCGGGGGGTACTGCTGCTGGGCGCCCTGGTACTGCTCGCCGTAGCCGCCGGCGTACTCCGTGCCCGCGAAGTTCGGGGTGTCCCACTCACCGTAGGACTGCTGCTGCGGGACGGCGGGGGCCTCCTGCGGAGGAGGGGGCGGGAACTCCTCGGGCCGGCCGCCCTCTTCGCCCTCGGCCTCGGCCTGGGCGCGCAGGCGGCGGGCGCGGCGGCCCTCGCCGGCGACGGCCTGGGCGGGGACGGCCGGCTCCTCGGGCAGGTCGTCGTCGACGTCACGCCGGCGGCCGGGCAGGGCCAGGACGACGAGGACGACGGCGAGGGCGCCCTGGGCCCACAGCCAGGCGGTGTGGGTGACCGGGTCGTCGAAGGTGACGTCCAGCTTGCCGCCGGAGGCGGGCAGTTCGAAGCCCTGGGCCCAGCCGTCGACCGTGGTGCGGGTGAGCGGTTCGCCGTCCAGGGTGGCCGTCCAGCCCTCGGCGGCGGTGTCGGCGAGGCGCAGGACGCGGCCGTCGGCGCCGGACGGGATCGTGGTGTGGATCTCGACGGGACCGGCGGCGACGGGCTGCGGAGCACCCGACCCGGCGACGACCGTGGCGCGCGCGACCTCCTGGTCGACCCGCCACAGGCCGCTGCCGTCCTGCTGGCTGAGCCGGGACAGGCCGGGTGTGGCGTCCAGGATGCGGGTGACCTCGCGGGGCGCGCCCTTGTGGACCAGGACGTAGCGCACGGCGAACTTGCCGAGCTGGTCGGCCTGGTCGGCGCCGGAGCCGGCCACGAGGTTGGCGACGATCTTGTCGAGGCTGCTGTTCTCGCCGTCCGCCGCGGCCAGTTCGGCGTCGCCGAGGCGGGCGCCGGAGCCGCGCACCAGCATGTAGCCGACGTGGGCGGCGGAGTCGCTGTCGAGGACGAGGGTGCGGGCCTGGTCGCGGGTGCCGCTCTCCTCGGCGACGAACGCGGGCACCTGCACCGGGTCGCGGCGCTCCAGCGGTCCGTCGGCGCCGCCGAGCATCCAGCCGGCGGCGACGAGCAGCGGGCCCGCGGCCGAGGCGAAGGCGATCAGGGCGGCGACCGGCTGACGCCAGCCGAAGCTCTGCTCGGCCACGCGCGACCGTGCCCCGTCGGCACCGAGGGCGGCGGCGACGAGGAGGGCGAGGCCGTAGACGAGGGTCGCGGGGCCGGCCCAGGCGGAGGCGTTGGACAGGACGGCGAAGACGAGGCCCACCAGGGCGGCGGCCCAGGCGGTCCGGATGCCGAACTGCCGCTCGGAGCGCAGCAGCGCGGCGAGCGCGGCCAGCACGACACCGATCAGCATCAGACCGCTGACCGTGCCGGGGCCGCCGGGGCTGATGCCGAGCAGGTCGAGGGCGGAGGCCGTCGAGGCGCCGTACTCCAGGCCGGCTTCCCGGAAGAAGCCGAACGGGAGGAGGGACAGCGACCAGGGGGCGAGGATCAGCACGGGCGTGCCGAGCTGGGCCAGGAAGCGCAGGCCGTAGGCGGTGATCTCGGCGCGGCGCACGGCCAGCAGGCCGATGCCGAGGATCAGCGCGATGGGCCACACGATCGGCGTGAACGCCGTCGTGATGGTCAGCAGCAGGGCGTACGCCCAGGTCGCGCGCCAGCTGCCGCGGGTGCCCGAGCTGTGCGCCAGGCCGCTGGCCGCGATGCCCGCGCGCGCCATGAGCGGCAGCAGGATGGCCAGGACGGCGGTGCCGATGCGGCCGCCGGCGAGAGCACCGGTGGCGGCGGGCAGGAAGGCGTAGACGACGGCCGCCCACGCGCGCAGGAGCCGCGACTCGACGAGCGGGCGGGAGGCGAAGTAGGCGGCGAACCCGGCCAGCGGCACCGAGCAGACCATCAGGACGGTGACCGCGAGACCCGTGGAGCCGAACAGCAGGGAGGCGAACATCGCGACGAGCGCGAGGTACGGGGGCGCGGCCGGGGTGCCGCCGGCGCCCACCGCGTGCCAGGCGTCCAGGTAGCGCGACCACAGTTCGCTCGAGTCGGACGGCGCGGGCAGCAGGGCGCCGCCCGCGAGCGCGCCGCCGCCGAGGAGGGCTCGGCAGGCGACCAGGGAGACCAGCAGCAGCACCAGGAAGAGCACCGGGCCGGGCTTGCGGGCGATGCGCTTGAGGCGGACGAACTGCTCGACCTCCAGGAAGTCGGCGTCGTCGCCACCGGGCCCGGACTCGACCGCGCCACCGTGCCGGCCCGCCCCCGAGGTCACCTCGGGATCGGAGCTGCCGAAGAGGCTGCTCGCGGCCTGTTCGACCGTGGCGCGGACGGTCGCGCCCGGGGGCGGGAACAGCGGCCGCATCTCGTCCTTGTCGACGGCCGCACGGCCGCGCCTGCGGCGCCCGGCGAGGATCCGCTCGGGCCGCAGCAGGGTGCCCACCAGACCCCGGATCTCGTCGACGGCCTGTCCGGGGGCCTTGCCGACGAGGTAGGCGACGGTCCGCAGCAGGGTGCCGAGGACCAGCCGCACCAGCACCCAGGGCAGCAGGGCGGTGCGCGTGTTGACGAGCAGGGTGTAGGCGGCGCCGGCCTTGTCGACCTTGTGCGGGGAGGCGGTGGTGCGGCCCGCGCAGTCGACGGTGCGGCGCTCGCGCGAGGCGGCCTCGGCGTGCCGTACGACGGCTTCCGGGGCGATGAGGACGCGGTAGCCGGCCGCGTGCGCCCGCCAGCACAGGTCGACGTCGTCGCGCATCAGGGGCAGCCGGCGGTCGAAGCCGCCGAGCTGCTCGAAGACGTCGCGGCGGATCAGCATGCCCGCGGTGGACACGGACAGCACCGGCCGGACGTGGTCGTGCTGGCCCTGGTCCTGTTCGCGGCGGTCCAGGCCGGTCCAGCGGCGGCCGGAGTGGGCGATGCTGACGCCGACCTCCAGCAGCTGCCGCCGGTCGTACCAGCCGCGGAGCTTGGGGCCCACGACCGCCACGTCGTCCCGGCCCAGGTCGTACTCGGTTTCCACGACCCGCAGCAGCTGGGCCAGGGCGTCGGGTTCGGGGGCGCAGTCGTCGTGCAGCAGCCACAGCCACTGCACCGGCTCTCCGTGCGGGAGCTCCGGCAGGTCGTAGGCGTCGTCGCGCCAGGTGCGCGTGACGGGGTCCCAGCCGCTGGGCCGCTTCAGGTACGGCAGCTCGTCCGGAGTGAGGACGGGGGCGGTGCGGCCCGCCTCCTCGACGGCCTGGCCGAAGCCGGTACGCCGGGCGAGGTGCAGCACGCGGTCGGCGCCGAGGACCTCGGTGACCAGCTGGGCGGAGTCGTCCGCGCTGCCGGTGTCGGCGCCCATGGCGAACTGCACCGGGCGCTCCTGGCCGAGCAGCCCGGCGAGCGCGTCGGGCAGCCAGCGGGCGCCGTCGTGGGAGACGAGGACCGCCGTCACCACGTGACGCGGAAACTCAGGGGTGGCAGCGGTGTCTTGCTGGGCTGCCGTGTGGCTGTGCACGGACATCGAGGTACGGGCCCCGGTTCGGTGGACTGCGGTGGACGCCTGTGCCCCCAGGGGGCAGCGGGGCGTCTCGGACGAGCGCCCACACTATCGGCTGGGCATGACGGCGGCCCGCCGCCTGTGGATAACCCACCTGCGACGGGCCGTTCGTGACGTATTCGTGGGCGGACTCGGGACATACCCCTCGGATCAGACCGCCGCCTTCTTCAATCTGCGGCGCTCGCGCTCGGACAGGCCGCCCCAGATTCCGAAGCGTTCGTCGTTGGCGAGGGCGTACTCGAGGCACTCGGAGCGGACCTCGCAGGAGAGGCAGACCTTCTTCGCCTCGCGGGTGGAGCCGCCCTTCTCGGGGAAGAAGGACTCGGGGTCGGTCTGGGCGCACAGCGCGCGCTCCTGCCAGCCGAGTTCCTCGTCCGCGTCGTCGACCAGCAGTTGCTGCACCGTCTCGGTCATGTGCGCCCCTCGTCTGTCTTTCGCGTCCCCGTGATGTAGCCGTACCGATTTCGGCTGAACGACACGAGTGAAATTACAAGTGTGCTGCTCCGGGCGAGTCAAGCCGAGATCTGCTATTGGGCCCCTTATTCACTCTGCGGAACCAAGGTCTAGCGGAAAGTGTTCAAATCGGCCTAAACCTTGACAAGCAGAGGAGACCCTCGAGGGGGCTCCGCTCCCGCACGGCTTTGGGGCCTGTACAGAGAAGGACGCCCACCAGTTCGATCTCGTTCCGAGGCTCGTGCGCCTGGTGTGCGCCATGTGTCCCGCGGGCGCGTGAACAAACCTTTCACCTGGGAGATGGACCGGATGAGGTGAAACATGTCCCACATACCGGGCGTCGAGTTGACAGTGAAGGTGTGACCCGCTGTCCTTGTGGGCATGCTCGCGAACTTGGCACTCACCTCGACCCGCTCCGCCGGGTCCCCCGGTGCTGCCCACGCTCGCTGTAGCTGTTGTTGCCGTTCCAGCTGTTGAGCCACGCGCGCTCCGGCTAACTCTGAGTCCACCGCGACTCGGCTGCTTGTTCCCCACGCCCTCACCAGGGCACCTCTGTCCCCCCGTGATCCGGGCGGGCGGTACGTGACACCCAGCCATCCCCCACACTCTCCGCCGAGGAACCACCGCACTCCATGAACAGCGACAGCGACCTCCAGATCGCCGGCGACATCCTCGAAGTCCCGCACCTGCTCCAGCCCGCGCGCGAGCACCCGGCCACCGTGGCCGAGTTCGCCGGGCTGTCCCGCTCCATCGCCGCCGACCGGGCCCAGTGGGAGCACCTCGTCCGGTACGACGCGACCACCCGCTGGTACCACCGGCTGCGCACCGGCCCCGGTTACGAGGTGTGGCTGCTGTCCTGGGTGCCCGGACAGGGCAGCGGACTGCACGACCACGGCCGCTCCTCCGGTGTCCTGACCGTCCTCGACGGAACGCTGACCGAGCGGACCGGGCGGGGCACGCGCGCGTTGGGGGCGGGTGCGCAGCGGGTGTTCGCGCCGGGGTACGTGCACGAGGTGGTCAACGACACGCTGGAACCGGCCATAAGCCTGCACGTCTACTACCCGGGCCTGACCGAGATGCAGATGCACGCGCCCCAGTGCTCGGCCCCGGCGAGCCACGACGAGGTGGACGTCGTAACCGCCTGACGCGTTGTCGTACCGGCCTGCAAGACTTGCTCCCATGCGCATTGTGGTTCTGGCAGGCGGCATCGGCGGTGCCCGGTTCCTGCGCGGTCTGAAGCAGGCCGCGCCGGACGCGGACGTCACGGTCATCGGCAACACCGGGGACGACATCCACCTCTTCGGGCTGAAGGTCTGCCCGGACCTCGACACGGTGATGTACACGCTCGGCGGCGGCATCAACGAGGAACAGGGCTGGGGGCGGGCCGAGGAGACCTTCCACGTCAAGGAGGAGCTCGCGGCCTACGGCGTCGGGCCCGAGTGGTTCGGGCTCGGCGACCGGGACTTCGCCACGCACATCGTGCGGACGCAGATGATCGGCGCCGGGTATCCGCTGAGCGCGGTGACCGAGGCGCTGTGCGACCGGTGGAAGCCGGGCGTACGACTGATCCCCATGACCGACGACCGGGTCGAGACGCATGTCGCCGTCGAGGTCGACGGGGAACGCAAGGCCGTCCACTTCCAGGAGTACTGGGTGCGGCTGCGGGCCTCCGTGCCGGCCGAGGCGATCGTGCCGGTGGGTGCGGAGCAGTCGAAGCCGGCGCCGGGTGTGCTGGAGGCGATCGCCGAGGCGGACGTCGTGCTGTTCCCGCCGTCCAACCCGGTCGTGTCCATCGGCACCATCCTCGCCGTGCCCGGCATCCGGGAGGCGATCGCCGAGGCCGGGGTGCCGGTGGTCGGGCTGTCCCCCATCGTCGGGGACGCGCCCGTGCGCGGGATGGCCGACAAGGTGCTCGCCGCGGTGGGCGTGGAGTCGACGGCCGCGGCGGTCGCCGAGCACTACGGCTCGGGGCTGCTGGACGGCTGGCTGGTCGACACCGTCGACGCCGGTGTGGTGGACCGGGTGAAGGCCGCCGGGATCCTGTGCCGGGCCGTGCCGCTGATGATGACCGACGTGGACGCGTCCGCGCAGATGGCGCGTGAGGCTCTGTTGCTGGCGGAGGAGGTGCGGGCGGTTTGAGCGGCGTGCCTGTCGAGGGTTACCGGGTCTGGGCGGTGCCCGGGCTGCCCGAGGTGCAGCAGGGGGACGATCTCGGCAAGCTGATCGCCGCCGCCGAGCCCGGCCTGATGGACGGGGACGTGCTGCTCGTCACCTCCAAGATCGTGTCCAAGGCGGAGGGGCGCGTCGTCGAGGCGGTGGACCGGGAGGCCGCGATCGACGCCGAGACCGTGCGGGTGGTGGCGCGGCGCGGTGTGCTGCGGATCGTCGAGAACCGGCAGGGGCTCGTGATGGCCGCCGCCGGGGTGGACGCCTCCAACACGCCTTCCGGGACCGTGCTGTTGCTGCCCGAGGACCCGGACGCGTCCGCGCGGGCGATCCGCGACGGACTGCGGGACGCCCTCGGGGTCGACGTCGGGGTCGTCGTGACGGACACGTTCGGGCGGCCTTGGCGCACGGGGCTCACCGATGTCGCGATCGGCGCCGCCGGGGTGCACGTGCTGGACGATCTGCGCGGGGGCACGGACGCGTACGGCAATCCGCTCAGCGCGACGGTCGTGGCGACGGCGGACGAGCTGGCCGCGGCCGGTGACCTGGTCAAGGGCAAGGCCGCCGGGCTGCCCGTCGCCGTGGTGCGCGGGCTGTCGCACGTGCTGACCGAGGACCACGGCGAGGGGGCGCGGGCCATGGTGCGCGGCGCGCGCGACGACATGTTCCGGCTGGGGACCTCCGAGGCGGTACGGGAGGCGGTCACCCAGCGCCGTACCGTACGGGACTTCACCGACGAGCCCGTCGACCCCGGGGCCGTACGACGGGCCGTGGCCGCGGCGGTCACGGCGCCGGCGCCGCACCACACGACGCCGTGGCGGTTCGTGCTGCTGGAGTCGCAGGCCGCGCGGACCGGGCTGCTGGACGCCATGCGTGATGCCTGGGTCGCGGATCTGCGGCGGGACGGGAAGAGCGAGGAGTCGATCGCGAAGCGGGTGCGCCGGGGGGACGTGCTGCGGAAGGCGCCGTATCTCGTGGTGCCGTGCCTGGTGATGGACGGGTCGCACACGTACGGGGACGCGCGGCGGGACGCTGCCGAGCGGGAGATGTTCGTGGTCGCCGCGGGCGCCGGTGTGCAGAACTTCCTGGTCGCGTTGGCCGGGGAGCGACTGGGGTCGGCGTGGGTGTCCTCCACGATGTTCTGCCGGGATGTCGTACGGGAGGTGCTGGGGCTGCCCAAGGGGTGGGATCCGATGGGGGCCGTGGCGGTCGGGCATGCGGCCCAGGAGCCGCGAGCTCGGGCCGAGCGGGAGGCGGGGGCCTTCATCGAGGTTCGGTGAGCCTGGTCATACGGCCGCTGTGGCGTCGTACGGGCGCCTAGTCTCGTAGGGCGGCGTGGCTCGTGCGGCCGGCTGCCTGTGCTTGGTGTTGTACGGCCGCCTGGTCCGTCGGGCGGCCTGGCTCGTACGGTCGGCTGGTGCCGTTGGGCAGCCAGGTGCCGTAAGGGCGGCTTGGCTCGTTGCGGCGGCAGGACACCTTCGACTCTTCGGGACTTCATTCGTGGCAGGACGATTCGCTCCCCGGCCCACGCGTACGACCGTGCGCGGTGGGGAGGTCGGTGTGCCTGCCGCGCGCGGGGCTTCTCGGCGTGTTCCGGCAGCGGGGCTGGTGCGGACGTATGCGCCGGACGGGCCGCTCGATCTCGGGCTGGTGCTCGGGCCGCTCCGGCGCGGGCCGGGGGATCCGACGTTCCGGGCGACGCCGGACGGGTCGGTGTGGCGGGCCAGTCTTACGCCGGGCGGGCCCGGGACGCTGCGGGTCCGTGCGGTGGGCGGAGCCGTGCGCGGGGAGGCGTGGGGACCAGGGGCCGAGTGGCTGCTGGAACGGTTGCCGGGGATGTTGGGGGGCGAAGACGATCCGACCGCGTTCACGCCTCGGCACCGGGTGGTGGCGGGGGCGTGGCATCGGCGGCCGGGGTTGCGGTTGACGCGGACCGGGCTGGTGCTGGAGTCGTTGATTCCGTCGATTCTGGAGCAGAAGGTCACGACCGATGAGGCGTATCGGGCGTGGCGGCTGCTGGTGCGGAAGTTCGGGGAGCCGGCGCCGGGGCCTGCGGGGGCGGGTTCGGGTGGGGGTTCAGGTGCGGGTGCTGGTGCTGGTGCCGGTGGGCGGCTCTGGGTGATGCCGGCGCCTCGGACGTGGGCGTTGATTCCGTCGTGGGAGTGGCATCGGGCCGGGGTGGACAACAAGCGTGCCTCGACGATCTTGCGGGCGGTTCGGGTCGCTGCACGGCTGGAGGAGGCCGTGAGGATGGAGCCGGCGGCTGCGCAAGCTCGGTTGGAGGTCGTGCCGGGGGTGGGGCCGTGGACGTCGGCGGAGGTTGTGCAGCGCAGTCATGGGGCGGCGGACGCGGTGTCGGTGGGGGATCTGCATCTGCCGGGGATCGTGGGATGGGCGCTGGCCGGGGACCGGGATGCGGATGACGCGGTGATGTTGGAGTTGCTGGAGCCTTATGCCGGGCAGCGGCATCGGGCGGCCCGGTTGATCCTGTTGAGTGGGAGGGTTCCGGCGAGGCGGGCGCCGCGGATGCCGCGGGGGGATATCGGTCGGTTGTGACCTGAGGGGCGTCTCGGTAACCGTCTGGGGGCTCCGCCCCCAGACCCCCGGACCCGTGCCCGCCCAGCCACCCGTCTCGGTCGGTCGAGAGGTGAACCTCGGCCTGGGGCTGCCGCCCCAGACCCCGCAACGCCGGGCAGGACCCGCTCGCCGCCCGGCGTCGGAAGGGCCGGTTACTGGTCCGAGGAGAAGCGGACCGCGCCTCGGGGGATCTGGGCGTCGCACCAGATGCGCATGCCGTCGCGGAGTTCGTTGTCAGGGCCGATGATCGCGCCGTCGCCGATGACCGTGCCGGTGAGGACGGAGCGTTCGCCCACGCGGGCCCGGGTGCCGATGAGGGAGTCGGTGATGACGGCGCCGGGTTCTATGACGGCGCCGGGGAGGATCGTGCTGCCGAAGACGCGGGCGCCCTCGGCGACGAAGGCGCCCTCGCCCACCACCGTGCCGCCCGCGAGTTTCGCGTCGGGGGCGACCCGTGCCGTCGGCAGGACGAGGCGGTCGCCGCAGCGGCCGGGGACGGCGGGGGACGGGGCGCGGCCGAGGACGAGGTCGGCGGAGCCGCGGACGAACGCGGCCGGGGTGCCGAGGTCCAGCCAGTACGTCGAGTCGACCATGCCCTGGAGGTGGGCTCCGGCCGCCAGGAGGTCCGGGAAGGTCTCGCGCTCGACGGAGACCGGGCGGCCCTGCGGGATCGTGTCGATCACCGAGCGGCGGAAGACGTACGCCCCCGCGTTGATCTGGTCGGTGACGATCTCCTCGGGGGTCTGCGGCTTCTCCAGGAACGCCAGGACCCTGCCCGTCTCGTCGGTGGGGACCAGGCCGTAGGCGCGCGGGTCCGTGACCTGCGTGAGGTGGAGGGAGACGTCCGCGGCCGTCCGCTCGTGGGTCTGCACCAGGGCCCTGATGTCGAGGCCGGTCAGGATGTCGCCGTTGAAGACGAGGACCGGGTCGTCGGGGGCGGAGTGCAGGCGGGAGGCGACGTTGCGGATGGCGCCGCCGGTGCCGAGGGGCTCGTCCTCGGTGACGTACTCGATGTGGAGTCCGAGGGAGGAGCCGTCCCCGAAGTACGGTTCGAAGACCTCGGCGAGGTAGGAGGTGGCGAGCACGATGTGGTCGACACCGGCCGCTCTCGCTCTCGCCAGTTGGTGCGTGAGGAACGGGACCCCGGCCGCGCGGACCATGGGCTTCGGTGTGTGCACCGTGAGCGGACGCAGCCGAGTGCCCTTGCCGCCGACCAGGAGTATCGCTTCTGTCACCTGTCGTCTCTGCTTCCTGCCGGGACCGGCCGAACTGTCTTTCGGCCGGCCAGTGTATGCAGACCGTTGCGCGGTGCCTTCGACGGCCGTGCGGCATTCCGCCCCGTGCCCCCCGACGGCGGTGAATGTGTCCTACGGCCGGACAGACTCCGGTGGCGTCCGAACGGTTCCCGGGCAGGTCCGGCAGGTCCCGGCGCTACCGGCCCTGATAGCGGGCCGCGGTCGAACGGGCCGTGCCGAGCTTGCGGTAGAGCCGATAGCCGGGGCAGGCCGTGGGGAATCCGTCCCGGTGACCGGAGATCACATTCAGTCGTACGTTCTTTCCCTTGGGGTAGAGATTGCCACCGCCTGACCGCAGATATGTCTTGCCGCGTGGATTGGCGCCGTGGAGGCCGAGCTTCCACGCGGTGAGCCGGGCGATGCCCTTCACCGCGGCGGCGGACGGCTTTTTGGACCCGAAGCTGCCGAGGACGGCGATCCCCATGCTGTTGGTGTTGAAACCCAGCGTGTGGGCGCCCTTGACCGGCTTCGCCGCACCCCCGGCGCGCCCCTCGTAGATGTTTCCGCACTTGTCGACGAGGAAGTTGTAGCCGATGTCGCGCCAGCCCATGCTCAGGACGTGGTAGCGGTAGATACCGCGGATGACGGAGGGCGCCTGCGCGCAGCGGTATCCGTTGCCGGACGCGGTGTGGTGTACGAAGGCCGCCTTGATCTTCTTCGTGTAGACGAAGGTCCGCTCCCGCAGGCTCTCGTTCGCGCCCCAGCCGCGCCGGGTGACGATGCGCGGACGCGGGCCGATCTTCGGCTTCACCCGCTGTTCCTCCGTCAGCTCGGTGGTCCGCAGGGTGAGCAGTTCCCGTTCGGTCTCGCCGCGGGTCAGGGCCGGGATCGCGGTGGCGCCCAGGGGGGCGAGGCCGGCGTTGGCGGCGGACGCCTCCCTGGCGGCCAGGGCTCTGGCGGTCAGGGCTCTGGCGGTCAGGGCTCTGGCGGGCTCGGCGGTCGAGGCGCCGGCCCGGGGAGCGCCGGCGGCGTCGGCCGGGACGGTCTGCGGCGGGTCGTCGGGGGCGCCCGGGTCGACCAGTTCGAGGTGCATACCGGTGGGGAGCGGGGCGGCGGACGTCGCCGTGCGGGGGCCGCGGGCGGTGTCCTCGACCCGGACGGCATGGGGCTCGGCGTCCGCGCGGACGCGTACCTCCACGCCGTCCGAGTCCCCCACCCACAACGGTGCGGTCGCGCCGCGTACCCGGCCGGAGGTGCGCTCGGCGGTGTCCGGGTCGGCCGCGTGGTCGGCGTTGTGGGTCTCGACGTCCTGCCAGCCGGACCAGGTGCCGGTGACGGTCTCTCGGGTACGGACCTGGACCCGGCCGTGGAGTTCGACGTCCGGGTCGTCCCAGACCACGCCGACGAGCGAGAAGCGCCGTACGTCCCGGCGGGTCAGGCCCTGTTCGGGGGCGAGGGCTCGGTCCCGGGTGAGGGGCGCGAGGGGCAGCGACTGGGTGCTGCCCGGCGCTTCCGCGCTCGCCGCCGGTCTCGCGCTCGCCGTGGCCGGCGTGCTCACCGCCGCGGGTCTCGCGGACAGGACAGCCGCCGTGGCCGGCAGGTTCGCCGCGGCCGCGGGCGGGGTCAGCGGAAGGGCCAGGGCGGCCGCACAGGTGACACCGATCGAGGAAGCAAGGAATCCGTGCATGCCCCTGATCTTGGACATAGCCATACATATCTGTCCATCGGGGAATTGACGGGCTGTCGGGCCGTGTTCCGCCGAACCGGTGGTCGGCCGGCGGCGATCCGTGGCCCCGCCCGCCGGTGCGCGGCCACGGGCCCGCGTAGGCTTCTTCGGGTGAACGCCACCGACCGCACCCCTGCCGACCTGCTGCGTTCCGCGCTCGCCGCGGATCCCGGACGCCCGCTGGTGACCTTCTACGACGACGCCACGGGCGAACGTGTCGAATTGTCCGTGGCCACCTTCGCCAATTGGGTGGCCAAGACCTCCAACCTCCTCCAGGGCGACCTCGCCGCGGGGCCCGGCGACCGGGTCGTGCTGCTGCTGCCCGCGCACTGGCAGACGGCCGTGTGGCTGCTGGCCTGTTCGTCGGTGGGCGTGATCGCCGACGTGGGCGGTGATCCGGCGGTGGCCGACGTGGTGGTGAGCGGCCCGGACGCGCTGGAGGCGGCGCGGGCGTGCTCCGGGGAGCGGGTCGCGCTCGCCCTGCGGCCGCTCGGCGGGCGGTTTCCGCAGCCGCCGGCCGGATTCGCCGACTACGCCGTCGAGGTGCCGGGCCAGGGTGACCGGTTCGCGCCGTTCGCGCCGGTGGATCCCGACGAGCCGGCGCTGATCGTGGCCGGGCGGGAGTTCAGTGCGGCGGAGGTCGTCGAGCGGGCCGGGGCGGAGGCGACGGCGCTGGGATTCACGGGGCCTGGGTCCCGGCTGCTGTCGGGGCTGCCGTACGACACCTGGGAGGGGTTGAACGCCGGGCTGTACGCGCCGCTCGCGACCTGTGGGTCCGTGGTGCTGTGCCGGAACCTGGATCAGCTGGGCGAGGAGGCGCTGGCCAAGCGGATCGAGAGTGAGCGGGTCACGGCCACGGCTCGCTAGGCACCGCCCACGTCTCAGGCACCCCCACGTCGCCGCCGACCTGCCCGGTCGACGGCGGCCAGAGGCCTGGGGAACTACGAGCAGGCGTTCTGGACGACCGCGCGGGTCGGCGGCGACGTGGACACGACCTGCGCCATCGTGGGCAAAGTGATCGCCTCCGGCAAAGCGGGAGCGCCGCCGACCGCGTGGGCCGATCACACGGAGGCCCTGCCCGGCAGCTGCGCCGACCCCGGGGCTCCGCCCCAGGACCCCCGGCCTTCGTCCGCCCCGCCACCCGATTCGGTCGGTCGAAAGGTGACCGCCACCTGAGGGCTCCGCCCACCGACCCCCGGCCGTCGCCCACCGACCCCCGGCGTTCGCTCCCCCCACCGCCCGCCCCGGTCGGTCAAGAAGTGATCCCCGCGCCGAGCCGCCGCTCATCCCCCGTTCGGCCCCCTCCACCCGCCCCCCGGCCCCTCATCCACGCCATGGTCGTAGGAGCAACTCGCACGACACGCTCGTACGCCATGACTCGTTCGCCATGAGGGGTGGATTCCGACGTGACCGACACCGCCGGCGCTCCCTTCGCGCCCTCCGGACCGCTCGGGCCGGGGGCGGGGGCCTCGGCGACCGGTGCGGGGCTGACACGGCGGCGGCGGCGGCGGTGTCTGCGCGGGGCCGGGGTGGCGGTCACGGTCCTGGTGCTGGCGGCCGGCGGGACCGGGTGGGCGGTCTACGCGAAGCTGAACGGGAACATCACGTCCGACAACGCGGCGGCGGAGGAGCTGGCGCGGTACGAGAGGGACCGGCCCACCTCGCTGGTGCGGGGGGCGCAGAACATCCTGGTGATCGGATCGGACTCGCGGGCCGGGGGCCGGAACCGGCGGTACGGCCGGGACTCGGGGACCGAGCGGTCCGACACCACCATCCTGTTGCACCTGGCCGCGGCGCGGGACCGGGCCACCGCGGTGTCGCTGCCCCGGGATCTCATGGTGGACGTGCCGAGTTGCGCCAGGCGTGGCGGCGGTCGTACCGAGCCCATGTTCGCGATGTTCAACTACGCCTTCCAGGTGGGGGGTTCGGCCTGCACGATCCGGACCGTGGAGCGGCTGACGGACATCCGGGTGGACCATCACGTGGTCGTCGACTTCCACGGGTTCAAGGACATGGTCGACGCGGTCGACGGCGTCGAGGTGTGCCTGGCCGAGCCGATCCGGGACAAGGCGGCCAAACTGAGGCTCCCGGCGGGGCGGGTGACGCTCAACGGTGAGCAGGCCCTCGGGTATGTGCGGGCCCGCAAGTCGCTGGGCAACGGCAGCGACACCGACCGGATGGACCGCCAGCAGCGGTTCCTCGGGGCGTTGGTCAACAAGGTGCAGAGCAACGACGTCCTGCTGAATCCGGTGAAGCTCTATCCGGTGCTGGACGCGGCGACTTCCGCGCTCACGACCGACCCGGATCTGGCGAGCCTGCGCGGTCTGTACGAACTCGTGCGCGGGCTGCGCGACATCCCCACCGAACGTGTGCAATTCCTTACGGTTCCGAGGGAGTCGTACGTCTACAACGCCAATCGCGACCAGCTTGTGGAACCCGAGGCGGAAAAGCTGTTCGAGCGGCTGCGCTCGGACGCACCCGTGGAGGTGGCGCGGAACACGCCTCGGAACTCGCCGGAATCGGCGAAGTCGACGACCAAAAGCCGCAATTCCACCGAGAATGACGGGGAAAGCGGCGAGAGCGCGGGCGAGGAGAGGGACGCCGGGGTGGGCGATGAGCAGCACGGTGAGCCCTCCGCGGCCAATTCACCCGCGCCGACGTTCCGGGGGAACACGGCGGCCGAGGACACGTGCGAGTAAAGCGTTTGCCAAGGTGGCGAACTACTGACCGAGCAAATGGGCGTATTGCCCGGTTGTAGGGAAGTGGAATTCATCACCGGCGTCGCTCGGAGGCGAACAAGGCGGTTAGTGTGAGCGACCCGGTGCATCCGGCCATAGGTCCGTCCTGGGGTCGAGCACTGTGTGACCGAGACCCGAGCGCCTTTGGAGGGGAAAGGCGCCGCGTGGCCCCGACGGAGGGTTCAGACAACCGTGGACGCGCAAGGCCGTGGGCGGGCGGACGACATCGACCCCGCAGACCAGTGGGTACTCAACCCGAGCACCGGCGAATACGAACTGCGACTGACCCCTTCCGCACCGCAATCGCCGCGGTCGGCTGTTCCCGGGCCGCGTAGAGCGGCCGCCGAGAGAGCGGGCGCCATGGCGCGCGGTCGCACGGCGGCCCCGCCTGCTCCCGCCCCCGGCCGTGAGGTGCCGCCGCCGCGCAGACGGCGGGGCGTGCCCGAGGAGCCGTTGCCGGGCCGGCGCGGGCGCCGGCCGGGGAAGAGGAAGTCCAAGGCGAAGAAGGTCCTGCTGTGGACCGGCGGCACGATGGCGTTCGTGCTGGTGGCCGCGGCGGGTGCCGGATACCTCTACATCGAGCACCTGAACGGCAACATCACGTCCGTCGCCGACGACGGCGCGAGCACCGGTGGTTTCCAGAAGGACAGGGCCATCAACATCCTGGTGATCGGCACGGACAAGCGCACCGGCTCGGGCAACGAGGGCTACGGCGACTCCGGCAGCGTCGGCCACGCGGACACCACGATCCTGCTGCACGTCTCCAAGGACCGCTCCAACGCGACCGCGCTGAGCATCCCGCGCGACCTGATCGTCGACGTCCCGGACTGCCCGACCACCCAGAAGGACGGCTCGCAGGAGGTCATCGACGGCACGTCCGACGTCCGGTTCAACACCAGCCTGGGCCAGGACGACCGTACGCCCAGCTGCACCATGCGGACCGTCACCGAGCTGACCGGGATCACCCCCGACAACTTCATCGTCGCCGACTTCAACGCGGTCAAGACGCTGACCACGGCGGTCGGCGGCGTCGACGTGTGTCTCGCCAAGGACATCAAGGACCCGGACTCGCACCTCGACCTGAAGAAGGGGACGCAGCACATCTCGGGCGAGACGGCGCTCGCGTTCGTGCGCACCCGGCACGCGGTCGGGTTCGGCGGCGACCTGAGCCGGATCACGCTGCAGCAGCAGTTCCTCAGCGCGCTGATGCGCAAGCTGAAGTCCAACGACACGCTGACCAACCCCGCGAAGATGATCAAGCTGGCCGAGGCCGGGACGAAGGCGCTGACCGTCGACTCCAAGCTGGACAGCATCAACAAGCTGAAGGACCTGGGTCTGGAGCTGGGCAAGCTCAACGTCAAGAACCTGACGTTCACCACGGTTCCGGTGATCGACAACCCGGCGGAGAAGGTCAAGGCGACCGTCGTAATCAACCCGTCGTCGGCCCCCCAGGTCTTCGACATGATCAAGAACGACGTGTCGTTCACCGAGGTCAAGGCGCAGAAGAAGAAGGAGGCCGCCGCGGTCGCCGCCCGTCTCAAGGGCACCAAGGCGGACGCGTCCGAGGTGCGGGTGCGCATCTTCAACGGCGGTGCGGAGGCCGGCAGCGCGCAGACCGAGCTCGAGTACCTGCAGAACGAAGAGGGCGTGCTGAAGTCCGAGAACGCGGGCAACGCGGATACCGAGCTGAGCAAGACCACGCTCGAGTACGCTCCCGATCAGGCCGACGAGGCACGTCGGCTGGCCGACATCATGGGCCTTTCCGGTTCGGCGATGAAGCCGGGCAAGAGCGTGACCAACTCCCAGGGTCTGCCGACGATGACCCTGACCCTGGGCAAGGACTTCAAGGGCGCGGGCGAGTCGCTCACCACTCCGACGAAGGCGCCGGAGGGGGTTCAGCAGTCCACCGCGGACAAGGTCGAGTGCGCCAAGTGACCTGACGGGCCTGCCTTACGTCTCACAGGGCGAAGAGGCAGGCCCGTTCGATGGCGCGAGGGTGGGGAGACAGGGGATGACGCACAGCAGTGTGCACGGGGAGGGGACGCGACCGGGCGTCCGGCACGCGAGTGGGGCGGAGCGGGAGGGCGGCCGTCGTGGGGACGACGGCGACGGCTCCGGCAGACCCGGCGGTTTCTCGGGGGGCGGCCACGGCGGGCGGCGCAGCCGACGACGGGCCAAGGCCAAGCACCGGGTGCTCCGATGGTCCGCGTCGACCGTCGCGGTGCTGATACTGGGGACAGCGGGCGCCGGATACCTCTACTACCAGCACCTCAACGGCAACATCGAGAAGGGCGAGCGCAGCGGCGGCGACTCCAAGGCGCGCAAGACCGAGCCGAACGCCGACGGGCAGACGCCGCTGAACATCCTGCTGCTCGGCTCGGACAGCCGTGCCTCCGACGCGAACGTTGCGCTCGGCGGCGGCAAGGACACCCGGGGCAACCCGCCGCTGGCCGACGTACAGATGCTGATCCACCTCTCCGCGGACCGCAAGAGCGCCGCGGTGGTGAGCATTCCGCGTGACACCCGGGTCGACATCCCGGCGTGCAAGGACCCCGACACCGGCAAGACGTACCCGGCGACCAACGAGATCATCAACACGACGCTGGGCCGCGGCGGGGCCGGCTGCACGCTGACCACCTGGGAGAACCTCACCGGGGTCTACATCGACCACTGGATGACGATCGACTTCGCGGGCGTGGTGAGCATGGCGGACGCCATCGGCGGCGTCGAGGTCTGTGTGAACCAGAACGTGTGGGACCGCCCGCTCCCGGGCGTGCCCGGCGGTTCCGGCCTGAAGATGAAGGCCGGCACGAAGAAGGTCGAGGGCAAGCAGGCCCTGGAGTGGCTGCGCACCCGGCACGCCTGGGGCAGCGACCCGCTGCGGGCCCGGGCCCAGCACATGTACATGAACTCGATGATCCGCACGCTGAAGGACCAGAACGTCTTCACCGACGGCGGCCGGCTGATGGACCTGGCCGAGGCGGCCACCAACTCCCTGAAGGTCTCGGAGGAGATCGGCACGGTCAAGAAGTTGTACGACCTCGGCATGCAGCTCAAGACGGTGCCGACGGACCGCATCACCATGACGACGATGCCGACCATCCAGGACAACGAGAACGAGAACCACCTGCTGCCGGACGGCGCCGACGCCGAGAAGATGTGGGCGATGCTCCGCGACGACGTGCCCTTCGACACCAAGGGCACGGCGGGCGGCAAGGACGCGGAGACGGACGCCGGCACAGCGAACCAGCTCAGCACGGCCGGCGCCGCGAAGACCACCGACGACCCCGCCGCGGCGAAGGACCAGATCGGTGTCCTGGTGCAGAACGCGACGCGGTCCACGGCCCTCGGCCCGGTCAGCGGCCGGGCGGGCGAGATCGCCCAGGCACTCGTGGGCCAGGGGTTCGCCAAGGCGACGAAGGACACCTCGACGGCGCTCGCCGAGGCGCGGACCGTCGTGCGCTACCCGAGCGCCGAACTGGCGGGCGACGCCCAGGCGGTGGCCAAGTCCCTGGGGATTCCGGTGAGTTCGGTGCAGAAGTCGACGGACGTCTCCGGTGTCACCGTCGTCGTCGGCGCCGACTGGCGTTCCGGCACGACCTATCCGAAGCAGAAGACGCCTCAGGCCGGGGACCTGCCGAGCAACGCCGACGCCCTCAACGGGGAGGCCAAGAAGTGCATGGACGTGTACAAGCCGTACCGTTGGTAGTGCCCTGCGCTGTTCGAAGAAAGCGGGGAAAGTTCACTCGCCGCCGAACCGTGCAGATAGTGTGAGCGGTCCAGTGGGGAAGGCGCTTGCCCTGACGGAGGATTCGGACAACCTTGGACGCACCAGGCCGTGAGCGGGCGGAGCACGTCGACCCCGCAGACCAGTGGGTACTCAATCCGAACAGCGGCGAATACGAACTGCGGCTGACGCCCTCCGCGCCGCGCCGGGCCGTTCCCCAGCCCCGTGGGGGCCATACGGCGCCCCCGGCTGCCCCGGGCCGCGAGGTCCCGCCCCCGCGCAGGCGGGGGCCGGTCCCCGAGGAACCGCTGCCGGGGCGGCGCGGCCGTCGCCCGGTCAAGAAGAAGTCCAAGGCGAAGAAGGCCCTGTTGTGGACCGGCGGCGGCATGGCGTTCGTCCTGGTCGCCACCGCGGGCGCCGGCTACTTCTACCTCAAGCACCTTGAGGGCAACGTCAAGACGACGGACGTCGGCGACGCGGGCGCGAGCAGTTTCCGCAAGGACGAGGCCTTCAACGTCCTCGTCATCGGCACCGACAAGCGCACCGGCGAGGGCAACGAGGGCTACGGCGACGCCGGCAGCCTCGGCCACGCCGACACCACGATCCTGCTGCACGTCTCCAAGGACCGCTCCAACGCGACCGCGCTGAGCATCCCGCGCGACCTGATCGTGAACATCCCGGAGTGTCCGGCCGCGAAGGACGACGGCACCGAGGTGACCGTGCAGCCCCAGCAGGGCGTCCGCTTCAACAAGAGCCTCGGCGAGAGCGGCCGGGACCCGGGCTGCACCATGCGGACGGTGAAGGACGCCACCGGCATCCAGCCGGACCACTTCATGATGGCCGACTTCAACGCGGTCAAGACGCTGACCACGGCGGTGGACGGCGTCGACGTGTGCGTGACGAAGGCCGTGAACGACAAGGAGTCGAAGCTCGTCCTGCCCAAGGGCGAGTCCACGATCGAGGGCGAGAAGGCCCTCGCCTTCCTGCGTACCCGGCACAGCTTCGGCAACCAGGGCGACCTGGACCGCATCAAGGTGCAGCAGCAGTTCCTGGGTTCGCTGATGCGCAAGATGTCCTCCAGCGACACCCTCACCAACCCCAAGAAGCTGCTGAAGTTGGCCGAGGCGGCCACCAGCGCGCTCACCGTGGACTCCGCGATCGGCAAGGTCAACACGCTCAAGGACATAGCCCTGGAGCTGAAGAAGGTGCCCCCCAAGAACATCACCTTCGCCACGATCCCGGTGGTGGACAACCCCACCGAGAAGATCAAGGCGACGGTGATCGTCGACAAGACCAGGGCGCCCCAGGTCTTCGACATGATCAAGAACGATGTGTCGTTCACCGAGGTCAAGGCGCAACAGAAGAAGGAGGCCGCCGCGGTCGCCGCCCGCCTCAAGGGCACCAAGGCGGACGCCTCCCAGGTGCGGGTCCAGATCCTCAACGGCGGTGCCGCGGCCGGCAGTGCGCAGAAGCAGCTGGACTGGCTGCAGAACAGCGCGGGCGTCATCAAGTCGGAGAACGCGGGCAACGCGGACGCCGACCAGGCGAAGACAACCATCGAGTACGCGCCGGACCAGGCCGACCAGGCCCGCCGGCTGGCCGACATCATGGGCCTGTCGGGCTCGGCGATGAAGCCGGGCGAGAGCGTGACCAACTCCCAGGGCCAGCCGACGATGACGTTGATCCTGGGCAAGGACTTCAAGGGCGCGGGTGTGAAGCTCAACGGCGCCTCGGCAAGGACGCCGGACGTGGAGAAGTCCACGGCCGACAAGGTCCAGTGCGCGAGTTGACGGCTGTTGTGCGTTAGTTGACGAAACAGAGCAACCTGACGGGCCCGTCGTATGTCTCCTGGACGTACGGCGGGCCGCGCCATGGCGCGAGGGCGGGATGGTCGGGGAGGACTCGAAGTGACGCGGAACAGTGTTCGGGATGTCGGACCAGTCGCCGAGAAGGTCGGCGTCGGCGACAGCCGGCCCGGCGGACGCCGCTCACCACGGGCGCACCGGCTGCTGCGCTGGTCCGCCACGACCCTGGCCGTGCTGATGCTGGGCTCGGCCACCGCCGGTTACCTCTACTACCGGCACCTGAACGGCAACATCAAGAAGGACGAGCTCAACCTCGGCGACAACAAGGTCGCCGAGCCGACGCCGAACGCCGCCGGCCAGACCCCGCTGAACATCCTGCTCATCGGCTCCGACGCCCGCGACACCGCGGAGAACCAGCAACTCGGCGGCGCCCGGGAGACGTTCGGCTCGACGCCGCTGGCGGACGTGCAGATGCTGGTGCACCTGTCCGCCGACCGCTCCAACATGTCGGTCGTCAGCATGCCCCGCGACACCCTCGTGAAGATCCCGAAGTGCACCGACCCGGACGACGACGAGGTGTACCCGGCGAGCGACGGCCGCGTCATGACCAACCGGAGCCTCGGCCACGGCGGTCCCGGCTGCACGGTGGCCACCTGGCAGGAGCTCACCGGCATCCACATAGACCACTTCGTGATGGTCGACTTCGCGGGCGTGGTGTCCATGGCGGACGCCGTCGGCGGGGTCCCGGTCTGTGTGGACGCCAACATCCTCTCGCGCGACAGCCAGGGCCACGGCTCCGGTCTGAAGCTGGAGAAGGGCACCACCGCGGTGAAGGGCGAGCAGGCCCTGCAGTGGCTGCGGACGCGTTACGGCTTCGAGGACGGCAGCGACCTCGCCCGCGCCAAGGCCCAGCACATGTACATGAACTCGATGGTCCGCACCCTGCGCGAGAACGCCACCCTGAGCAGCCCGAACAAGCTCCGCAAGCTCGCCGAGGAGGCCACCGGGGCCCTCACGGTCGACGAGGGCCTCGACACCGTCAAGAAGCTCTACGACCTCAGCGACGAGCTGCGCAGGGTGGAGCCGGAGCGCATCACCATGACCACGATGCCCAACCGGTACGTCGGCGCCCGCGTGGAGCCGACGGAGGACGCCGAGCAGCTGTTCCGCCTCGTCCGGGAGGACATCGCGCTGGACGGCAAGGACAAGGAGAAGGCGAGTCCGGCCCCCTCGGTGACCGCCTCCGGCGAACCGGCCGCCGCCGACGACGAGATCGGGATCCTGGTCGTCAACGGCACCCGCACCGACACGCTCCGCGCGGCGTCCGGACGCGCGAGCACGGTGACCGATCTGCTCGCCGAGAAGGGCTTCACCAAGGCGGCCGCGGACACCACGTCGGCGCTGAGCGAGGACCGTACGGTCGTCCGCTACCCGAGCGCCGAACTGCGGGGCGACGCCGAGCGGGTCGCCAAGTCCCTCGGGATCCCGGCGAGTTCGGTGGAGCGGTCGACGGACGTCTCCGGGGTCACGCTCGTCGTGGGCGCGGACTGGCGTGAGGGCACGACGTACAAGGCGCCCGAGGAGGACGACACGACCCCGGAGTCCGCCGAGGCGCTCAACGGCGCCGACGAGGACGCCTGCATGCACGTGAACCCGGGGTTCACCTGGTCCTGAGCCGCATTCCGGCCCGGTCCCGAGCTCGTGTCAGGGGGTCAGCTCGCCGGCGTCCGCGTGGACCGCGGGGCGCCGGCTCGCGATCACCTTGCGGGCCAGCGAGCGCGGGCTGGTCAGAAAGCCCCAGCCCCACGACATGTGCATGGTGGCGAGGGCCACGGGGATCTGCAGCCGTGCCTTCAGCGGCAGCCCCTTGCCCGCGGGGACGGACCCGAGGACGATCGCCGCGAGGTAGCCGCCGGGGACGACGAGGGCCCACGGGCTGACCAGGGCGCCGAGGACGATGCCCGCGCCGATCGCGCACACCGCGGTCGGCGGGGCGAGGTAGCGCAGGTTGATGGAGCCCTCGTGGTAGCGGGCGACGACGTGCCGCCAGCGGCCGTAGTCCTTGTACTGCTTCGCCAGGGCCCGCACGCTCGGCCGGGGCCGGTACGACACCTTCAGCTCGGGCGAGAACCAGATGAGTCCGCCCGCCTCCCGGATCCGGAAGTTCAGCTCCCAGTCCTGGGCGCGGATGAACTCCACGTTGTACCCGCCCTGCTGCTCCAGCGCCTCGCGCCGGAACACCCCGAGGTACACCGTCTCGGCCTCGCCGGCCTGCCCGCCGGTGTGGAAGGAGGCGTTGCCCACGCCGATCTTCGAGGTCATGGCGGCGGCGACCGCGTGCTCCCAGTCGTTCTCGCCCTCGGCGTGCATGATGCCGCCGACGTTCTGTGCGCCGGTCTCCTCCAGGAGCCGTACGGCGGTGGTGATGTAGTTCGGCGAGAGCATCCCGTGGCCGTCGACGCGCACGACGACCGGATGCCGCGAAGCCTTGATCGCGGCGTTCAGCGCGGCCGGCGTACGACCGGTCGGGTTCGGCACGGTGTGCACGCGGGGGTCTTCACGGACGAGCTCGGCCGCGATCTCGTCCGTACGGTCCGTGGACGGACCGAGGGCGATCACGACCTCCATCTCGCCGGCGTACTCCTGCGCGAGGATCGCTTGGACGGCTCCGCGCAGATGCCGCTCCTCGTTGAGGACGGGCATGATCACGGACACGGCGAGGAGCTGCACGTCGGGCTTGGCGTTCATAGGGCTCAAACGTTACCGCGAATGGGGGACACCGGTGCGCCCCGCCCGGGGCGGTGCACCGGGCCGCAGATCGTATCGGCCTACGGTGCTCACGATCCCACGTACGGCCCCGAGTCCGGCCCGATCCGCCGGACCGGCCCCAGCGGAGGTGTCCCCCATGCCCACGCCGCCCCGCTCCCCCGCCGACCGACCCCGGCGCCGCCCGCAGCCACCGCGGCCCCCCGTACGACGGAAAAAGCCGCGCTGGGCCACGCGGGCGGTGACGACCCTCTCCGTGGTGGTACTCGCCGCGGCCGGGATCGGCCACGCGGCGGTCACCGGCCTCGACGCGGACATCGCGCGGGTCGACGCCTTCAAGGACATGAAGAACCGTCCGAGAGCGGGCCACGGCATGAACGTCCTGCTCGTCGGCACGGACGGCCGCGACAAGATCACCAAGGCCGAGCGGCGGAAGTACCGGCTCGGCGGCGCCCCCTGCCGCTGCACGGACACGATGATGATCGTGCACATCTCGGAGGACCGGGAGCGGGCGAGCGTGGTGAGCCTGCCGCGCGACTCGTACGCCGTGACGCCCGCACACACCGACCGGACGACGGGCAGACGGCACCGCGGACACCCGATCAAGATCAACGCGGCGTACGCGGAGGGCGGCCCGCAGCTGACCGTGCGGACCGTCGAGAGCATGACCCGCGTGAAGATCGACCACTACCTGGAGGTCGACTTCACCAGCTTCATGAAGACGGTGGACGTGCTCGGCGGGGTCGAGATCTGCACCACCGAGCCGCTGAAGGACACCTACACGGGTCTCGACCTCCCGCCCGGCAGCCACACCATCCGGGGCGGCCAGGCCCTGCAGTACGTCCGCTCCCGCCACGTCGACGGCGCCTCCGACCTCGGCCGGATGCAGCGCCAGCAGCGCTTCATGGCCGCCGTGATCGACCGCGCCACGTCCTCCGGGATCCTGCTGAACCCGATGAAGTTCCGGGACATCACCCGGGCCGTGCTGGGCTCCGTACGGGCCGACAAGGGCTTCGGCACGCACGAGCTGCTCGACCTCGGCCGGGCGATGCGCAGCTTCTCCCCGTCCTCCTCCGAGTTCACCACCGTGCCGATCGGGCAGATGGGATACGCCGTCAAGGGCGTCGGATCCACGCTCAAATGGGACGCCCGCAAGGCCCGCCGACTCTTCCGGTCCCTGCGCGAGGACAGGCCGCTGACCGTGCGCAAGCAGCGGAGCGAGGCCCTTCGCGTGGACGTCGCCCCCCAGCAGATCCGCGTCCAGGTGGAGAACGGCACCGCCACGGCCGGTCTCGGCAAGCGCGTGGACGCCGCGCTGGCGGCGACCGGGTTCCGCACGACGCGACTGCCGGTCAACGCGGCCGACCGCACGGTGAAGCGCACGGTCGTCGCCTACGACCCCCGCTGGGACCGCTCCGCGAAGTCCCTCGCGGCCGCGCTGCCGGGCAGCGAGCTGCGGGCCGTGAAGGGGCTCGGGGCGACTCTGAAGGTGATCGCCGGGACGGACTTCCGGGAGGTGCGCAGGGTGCGGGCGGTGGATCCGGCGCAGGGGACGCTCGGGGTGATGCGGGGCGACGAGGCGCTGTGCCCGTAGGGGCGTCGGTCATCGGCCTCGGCGGCACGCTGTCCTACGCCTCGCCCGGCGGTCGTGGACGGCCCCGGCGGGGGTGGGGCAGCGTTCAGTCCTCGAAGCCCTCCGCCGCCCGGCGCTCCCGGAGCTCCATGATCGCGCGGCGGCGGGCGAGCCGGTGGGTGCGGCGGATCTGGGCCTCCTGGCAGCGCCGCTTGTCGCGCTCGGTCTCCGGGAACACCGGTGGCACCCGGCGCGGCCTGCCGTCGGCGTCGACGGCGGCGAAGACGAGGTAGGCGGAGCCGACCTGGGTGGCCGGGTTCGACTCGTTCCACCGCTCGGCCAGCACCCGCACCCCGACCTCCATGGAGGTCCGGCCGGTCCAGTTGACCTGGGCCTTCACATGAACGAGGTCGCCGACCCGGACCGGCTCCAGGAACGCCATCTCGTCCATGGACGCCGTGACGGCGGGCCCGCCGCTGTGCCGGCCGGTCACGGCACCGGCCGCGTCGTCGACCAGCTTCATGATCACTCCGCCGTGCACGGTGCCCAGGAGGTTCGTGTCGGCGTTGGTCATGATGTGGCTGAGCGTGGTCCGGGACGCCGAGGTCGGCTTGCCCGGGATATCCGGAGTCTCCGATTCCGCGGCGGAGGCCTGTTCTGTCATGGCCTCCACCTTATGCCGCGGTGACAACCCGGGATTTTGTGTCAGCTTCGCAACAGCAGTGCCCTTATTTTCCGACGAACCTTGTAAGGGACATACCAGTGCCCTGCACACTGGGGCCCATGAACGATTGGCCCGAGGCATGGTCCGACGACAACCGCGGCAGCCGGTACGGACGCGGCAGCTCGAGCGCGCAGCCCGAGAGCGCCCGCGTCATGCGGCAGGTCCGCCGCGGCCAGGCGGCTCCGCCCGGGCAGGGCGGGTACGGGGGCCCCGGCGCCCCCGCCCCGCCGTACGGCGGGGTCCCGCAGCAGCCGTCGTACGTCAACGGCGGTGACGACACCGTCTACGACGACGGGTACGGCAGCGGCTACAACACCGGCCAGGTCTACGGCGGCGGTGGTCCCGGCGGTCCCGCAGGCGGCGGCCGTGGCCCGCGCCCCGCGCCGAACTGGCGCCGTCGGATCAAGCTGACCACGGTCGTCGTGCTGACCGTGCTGGTCGTGACGACCGTCGGCACGTACTTCTGGGCCGACTCCAAGCTCAACCGCGAGGTCGACCTGTCCAAGGTCATCGACCGGCCGGAGGCGGGCGACGGCACGAACTACCTGATCGTCGGCTCCGACAGCCGCGCGGGCATGTCCGCCGAGGAGAAGAAGAAGCTGCACACCGGCTCCGCCGAGGGCAAGCGCACCGACTCGATGATGCTGCTGCACGTCGGCGGCAACGGCGACACGCTGATCTCCCTGCCGCGGGACTCGGACGTGGAGATCCCGACGTACAAGGGCTCCGACTCCGGCAAGACGTACCAGGGCACCGGCCGCCACGTGAAGCTGAACGCGGCCTACGCGGAGGACGGCCCCGAGCTCCTCGTCCGCACCGTCGAATTCAACACCGGTCTGCACATCGACCACTACGTGGAGATCGGCTTCGCCGGCTTCGCGAACATCGTGGACGCGGTCGGCGGCGTCGAGATCGACATCCCGAAGGGCGGCATGAAGGACACCAAGTCCGGCGCCGACTTCGAGGCGGGCAAGCAGACCCTGAACGGCGAGCAGGCGCTCGCCTTCGTCCGCACCCGGTACGCGCTGGCCGGCTCCGACCTGGACCGCACGAAGAACCAGCAGAAGTTCCTCAACGCGCTCGCCAACCAGGTCGCCACCCCGAGCACGATCCTCAACCCCTTCAAGCTCTACCCGACCATGGGCTCGGGCCTGGACTCGCTGATCGTCGACAAGGACATGGGCCTGTACGACCTGGCCTCGATGTTCTGGGCGATGAAGGGCGTCAACGGCGGCGACGGCACCTCGATGAACATGCCGATCTCCGGTTCCACGAACGGCAACCTCGTCTGGGACAAGGCGAAGGTGAAGACCCTGGTCGACGAGCTGAACAACGACGAGAAGGTCACGGTCTCCGGCAACTGACAGCGCCGGGCCGCACCTGTTCAAGGGCACCCGCGGGTGCCCTTGAACGCGTTCGGGCGGGTGTCACATCGTGGCGCCCGCCATGGCGCGGCAGCTCGTCTCGCAGCGGCGACACGCCTCCGCGCAGCGCATCATCTGGGGATCGTCCGGCATGGACATACACGCCTCGGCGCACATCGCGCACGCCGTGGCACACATGGCACACATCTCGGCCGACATGGGCGAGCGGCGCATCATCATGTCCGCGCACATGCGGGTCGTCTCGGCGCAGTCCATGAGCGTGCGCATGACCTGCATCTGAGCCTGGCCGCCCATCTGCATGCAGGAGCTCATGGTCTCCTCGCAGACGGTGTGGCAGGACATGCACGCCTCGACGCAGTCCTGCATCTCCCTGCTCATCGCGTTCGTCGTTCCGGGCTGGGTCATGGCTCCTCCTGGGGTGCGGGAGCCCGGGGCGGGCCCCGTGCCTACCGTCCTACGCCTGTCCACCGGGCAGCGCCATCGGGCGGACGCGGAAATTCCGCGGCCCGCTCCCGCACACGCGCGTCGCCCTCCGCCTCTGGACGAGGCGGAGGGCGACGGGGTGCGGCGGCCGAGCGGGTGTTACGGCAGGTTGCGGGCCATCACGATGCGCTGGACCTGGTTCGTGCCCTCATAAATCTGGGTGATCTTCGCGTCGCGCATCATGCGCTCGACCGGGTAGTCACGGGTGTAGCCGTATCCGCCCAGCAGCTGGACCGCGTCCGTCGTGACCTCCATCGCCACGTCCGACGCGAAGCACTTGGCGGCGGCGCCCTGGAAGGTGAGGTCCGCATCGCCGCGCTCGGACTTCGCCGCCGCGGCGTAGGTGAGCTGGCGGGCGGCCTCGATCTTCATGGCCATGTCGGCGAGCATGAACTGGATGCCCTGGAAGTCGCCGATGGGCTTGCCGAACTGCTTGCGCTCCTGGACGTAGCCCTTGGCGTAGTCGAGGGCACCCTGGGCGATGCCGAGGGCCTGGGCGGCGATGGTGATGCGGGTGTGGTCGAGGGTCTTCATCGCCGTGGCGAAGCCGGTGCCCTCCTCGCCGATCATGCGGTCTGCGGGGATGCGCACGTTGTCGAGGTACACCTCGCGCGTCGGGCTGCCCTTGATGCCGAGCTTCTTCTCCGGGGCGCCGAAGGACACGCCCTCGTCCGACTTCTCGACCACGAAGGCGCTGATGCCCTTCGAGCGCTTGGTGGGGTCGGTCACCGCCATGACCGTGTAGTACTCGCTCACCCCCGCGTTGGTGATCCAGCGCTTCACGCCGTTCAGCACGTAGAAGTCGCCGTCGCGGACCGCCTTCGTCTTCATGCCGGCCGCATCCGAGCCCGCGTCGGGTTCGGAGAGGGCGTACGAGAACATCCCGTCGCCCTTGGCGAGCGGGGTCATGTACTTCTTCTTCAGATCCTCGGAGCCGGAGAGGATCACGGGGAGCGAGCCGAGCTTGTTCACGGCCGGGATCAGGGAGGAGGAGGCGCACACCCGCGCCACCTCCTCGATCACGATCACCGTGGCCAGCGCGTCCGCGCCCGCGCCGCCGTACTCCTCGGGTACGTGGATCGCGTGCAGGTCGCCGGCCACCAGGGCTTCCAGTGCCTCCTGCGGGAAGCGGGACTCCTCGTCCACCACCGCTGCGTACGGCGCGATCTTCGCCTCGGCCAGCGAACGGATCGCGTCGCGGAGCATGTCGTGCTCCTCGGACGGGCGGTACAGGTCGAAGTCAGCCGATCCGGCCAAGGTGCTCACGCTCCAAAAAACGCTGCGGTGCTGGCGCTAATTACCGTTAAGTAACTCAAATTTTAAGGGGCCTCCCACCGGAGTGATACGTGAGCTTGGCGACAACGGGAAAGTTGCCCGCCGAGGGGCCGTCTCATACCCCGACTATGCTCTTCCCGCGCACCCGACGCACCCCCCGGCCGTCCCCCTGGAGCACCACATGAGCCTCAAGATCACCGTGATCGGCACCGGCTATCTCGGCGCCACGCACGCCGCCGCCATGGCCGAGCTGGGGTTCGAGGTGCTGGGGCTGGACGTCGTACCGGAGAAGATCGAGAAGCTCCAGCGGGGTGAGGTCCCGATGTACGAGCCGGGGCTGGAGGACCTGCTGCGCAAGCACGTGGCCGGGATCGAGGGGGCGAGCGGGCGGCTGCGGTTCACCATGGACTTCGCCGAGGTGGCGGCGTTCGGCGACATCCACTTCGTCTGCGTGAACACTCCGCAGCGGCACGGGGAGTACGCCGCCGACATGTCGTACGTGGAATCCGCGATCGCCTCCCTCGCGCCGCACCTGACCGGCCCCGCGCTCGTCGTCGGCAAGTCGACCGTCCCCGTCGGCTCCGCCGACCGGCTGGCCCGCTACCTGGCCGAGAACTCCCCGGCCGGCGAGGACGCCGAGCTGGCCTGGAACCCGGAGTTCCTGCGCGAGGGCTTCGCCGTGCAGGACACCCTGCGCCCGGACCGGATCGTGGCGGGGGTGCGCAGCGAGCGGGCGGAGAAGCTGATGCGTGAGGTGTACGCGACGCCGATCTCGAACGGCACGCCCTTCGTGGTCACCGACTTCCCGACCGCCGAGCTGGTGAAGACCTCCGCGAACTCCTTCCTGGCCACCAAGATCTCCTTCATCAACGCGATGGCGGAGGTGTGCGAGGCCGCCGACGGCGATGTCGCCAAGCTGGCCGAGGCCATCGGGTACGACGACCGGATCGGGAAGAAGTTCCTGCGGGCGGGGATCGGGTTCGGCGGCGGGTGTCTGCCGAAGGACATCCGCGCCTTCATGGCCCGGGCGGGCGAGCTGGGCGCCGACCAGGCGCTGACCTTCCTGCGCGAGATCGACTCGATCAACATGCGCCAGCGCGGGCAGATGGTGGAGCTGACCCGGCAGGTGCTGGGCGGCGGCTCCTTCCTGGGCAAGCGGGTCGCCGTGCTCGGCGCCACCTTCAAGCCCGACTCGGACGACGTCCGCGACTCGCCCGCGCTGAACGTCGCCGGGCAGATCCACCTCCAGGGCGGCCAGGTCACGGTCTACGACCCGAAGGGCATGGGCAACGCCCGCCGCCTGTTCCCGACGCTCGGGTACGCCGACTCGGCCGTCGACGCCGTGCGGGGCGCCGACGTCGTCCTCCACCTCACCGAGTGGCGCGAGTTCCGCGAGCTGGACCCGGCGGCGCTGGGCGAGGTCGCCACGGACCGGGTGATCCTGGACGGGCGCAACGCCCTCGACCCCGAGGTGTGGCGGCGGGCCGGGTGGCGGTACCGGGCGATGGGCCGTCCGACCGCCTGAAAGGAATTCGGGACCGGAAGGCTGGTTCCATGAATTCCTGACGGGTTCGATGGAATTCCGGGAATTCCCGCGGGTTCGGTGAAGGCCCGGCTCTGATTACGGTGATTTCCTGGAGGGCCGCTGCGGGAATCCCCGCCTGCGGACTCCCTGCCGAGCCTCGTCCGAACCATGTCCCGCACGGCATCCACGGTTTCCGAGGACGGCATATGCCCGTCATCCCCGAAATCCTCAACACGAGTTCGATTCCCTTTCGATCACCATGCGCAATTGACCGTTCTCACAGAGGGTGCCCCTGTGAAAGAGAGGTAAGCAACGGCCACTTAACAAACGCGTAGCCAAGCGGAATCCACGCTCCACTCCACTGGTCGTCATTCGCCACACCTTCCATTGGCTTGACCAGACCATGCCAGGAGTGATTTATGCCCTTGTTCCGCAGGGCGGAGTGGCCACGTGACCATCGCGACGAAGTGGTGGCGGGCGCGCTCGTCGGTGCCGTGGTGATCGTGCTGGGATACGCCTCGGGCATCGGCGCCCCCTCCGGCACCGCCGAGGCCGCCGTTCCCCCCACCTCGCCCCCCGCGGCCACGGCCCCGGCGAGCCCTGTCGCTCCCGGCGGCTCCGGCGCGCAGGATGCCGGAGCCGGCGGCGTCGGCGGAGGGTTCGGCGCCGGTGAGCTGCCGTCGTACGGCGGGGTCGGCCCAGGCACCGGTTACGGCACCGGCGGCCAGGGCGGCTACACCGGCGGCACGGGCGGTTCCGGCCACTCCGGTCACGAGACCTCGCCGCCCCCCGGGAGCACTTCCCCGACGCCCACCCCCACCCCGTCGCCGACCGACCCCGACGCCGGCACCTGTCAGGACGGCGAGGTCACCCTCGTACGACCGCTCCTCGACGGACTCTCCGAGCCGCTGTTCGGGATCCTGAACGGCAGCGACACCGGCACCGGCACCGAGGAGACGCCCGAGCCGAAGCCCTCCCCCTGTGTCGGGCTCGCCCCCGTCTCCGTGACCGGGCTCCTCGGCGGCAGCGCCTCCCCGCTGCCGGAGGCGACCCCGTGACCAGGAACCTCCGCCGCGCCCTGCTCCTGCTCGTCCTCACCCCGCTCCTGTACGTCCTGGCCGGCGCGTCCCAGGCGGCCTCCGCCCACACCGACCTGGTCGCCTCCTCCCCCAAGGACGGCGCGGACCTCACCAAGACCCCCGACCACCTCACGCTCACCTTCGACGAGCCCGTCGACCTCGCCGACGTGCGCGTGCTGACGATGGACGGCGACCGGCTCCCGGTGTCCCGCACCCGGGGCGCGGGCGCCGACAGCGTGCGGGTCGCCCTCGCCTCCCCCGCGGGGGGCCGGCTCGCGGTCGTCTGGTCGGTGGTCGACGAGGAGGACGGGCACGCGTCCTCCGGCCGGATCGCCTTCGGCGTCGGCGCACCGGCGGTGGCCGCCGAGGCCGCGTCCCCCGTCCCCGCACCGTCCCCCTCGGTGCGCAAGGGCCTCGTCGCCGCCCGCTGGGCCGGCTACCTGTCGCTGGCGCTGTTCGTCGGCGGGCTGGCCTTCGTCACCCTGCTGTGGCCGCGCGGCGCGCACGAGCCGCGGGCCCGGGCGCTGCTCACGCTCGCCTGGACGGGCGGCATGCTGACGACGGTCGCCACCGTCGGTCTGCAGGGCGCGTACACCGCGCTCGGCGGCCTGCGGGACGCACTGCGCCCGGCGACGTACGCCGACGTGCTGGCCACCGAACCCGGCGTGGTGCTCGCCGCGCGCGGCCTGCTGTGGGTGCTGGCGGCCGTGGTGCTGGGCGCGCTGATGCAGGGCGGTCCGGGCACCTCCCGCTCCCCCGGCTGGCGGGTGGGCGCCCTCGCGGTGACGTTCGGACTGCTGCGGACGACCGGCATGACGGGCCACAACTCCGACGGTGGCGAGCCCACGTGGGGCGCCGTCGCCGACTTCGTCCATCTGCTCGGCGCCTCGCTGTGGATCGGCGGGCTCACCATGCTCACCCTGGCCGTGCTGCCGCGCCGGCGGGCCGGGGAGCTGGCCGCGGTGGTGCCGGGCTACTCGCGGCTCGCGGCCGTGAGCGTCACGGGCATCGTCGCCGCGGGGCTGGTGCTCACCTGGCAGGTGGTGGGGTCGTACGACGCCCTGCTGCACAGCTCGTACGGACATCTCCTGCTCGTCAAGACGGCCGTCCTCGGGGCCGTCCTCCTCGCCGCGTACGCCAGCCGTCAGTGGGTGCGTACGCGCCTCGATCTCGCCGTGCTGTTGCGCGGTGACGCCGCGACCGTGCGGCCCTTCGGTTACTCGGTCGCGGTCGAGACGGGGCTCGTCCTCGTCGTGCTCGTCGTGACGAGTCTGCTGGTCACGGCCGACCCTGGCCGCTGAACTCCCCCAATGCACAAAGGAGTTGTAGTGAAAGAGAGCAACAACACCGGTGACCGGCGGCGCAGGCCGCCGACCGGGAACCGGGGCCTGCTGGTCGCCGGACTCGGCGCGGCGCTGGCCGCCGTGCTCAGTCTCGGGCTGCTGAACGCGGCCTCCGGCTCGACGAACGCCTCGGAGGTTGCGGGCGCGGCTCAGGCGCCCGCCGCCGCCGAGGCGCAGCCCGCGGCGGCCGCCAAGGCCGACTACCAGGTCGACATCATGGGCAACAAGTTCGGCGACGGGAAGCAACTCGTCGTCGAGGTCGGCCAGACGGTCCAGTGGACCAACCACGACAGCGTGCCGCACACGGTCACCACCACCAAGGCCCCGGTGAAGTTCGACTCGGGGACGCTGGAGCAGGGCGACTCGTGGTCCTACACCTTCACCAAGGCGGGGACGTACGAGTACTACTGCGCGGTGCACCCGGACATGGTGGCGTCCGTGAAGGTCGTCGCGGGCGGCGGAGGCGGGTCGACGCCGGCCCCCACGCCCACGCCGACCCCGACGGCTCCGCCCACGACCGGCCCCACGCCGGCTCCCACCACGCCGCCGGGCACCACACCCACTCCCACTCCCACGGGCGGCACCGGGGGCGGCTCGGGCGGCGGTTCCGGTGACGACGAGCAGTGCGCCAGCGTCCAGAACGTGCTGCTGCCGATCCTCCAGCACCTCTACGTGGCGCACCTGGAGCGGTCGCCGGGAGAGCAGGTGCAGGACGCCCTCGCGCTCGACTCGTACCTCAAGATGCACACGGTGTGGGTGGAGAGCATCCTCAAGCCGGCCCTCGAAGGCGGCGGCTCGGTGCTCGACGACACGCTCAGCGTGCTGCTGAACCACATCAACAAGGCGCACCTGGAGGAGTCGCTCGGTCAGCAGGTCACCGATCTGCTCGACGTCGACAGCTACGTGAAGATGCACACCGTCTGGGCCGGGCAGATGCTCACGCCCACCACGGACTTCCTCACCACCAGCTGCTGACGATCCGTGGCACGAGGACGCCGCTCCGGCCGGGGCTCAGCCGGCCGGAGCGGCGCCCTCCCATTCTCCACGCCTTCACCACGCTTCGGGAACCGCTTTCCAAGGAGTCCGGGATGACGACCGTCACCCTGCCCACCGCCCCTCCCCCGCCCCAGTCGCGTGCCGGCACCGGCCGGCTGCTGCCTCTGCCCGGCCGGTACACGGTCGCCTCCGGCCGCTCGCTCGTCGAACTCACCGCCTGGTACGGCCCGTTGCCGGTCCGGCGCCGTCGCGTCACGCTCACCGGGGCGTCCCTGACCGTGTCCGACCCCCGTTCCGACATCGACCCGCAGACCGTCCTCGCCGAGGCCGACTCCCCCCTCTTCCGTTTCGGGTTCGACGGCCCGCACCTCCAGGCAGCGTTCGCCTCGGAGCGAGTCGACGAGTCCGACGGCCGTCTCCAGCTCAGCGGCGACCTCGACGTCGACGGCGTCGCCTTCCCCGTCCTGCTGCGGCTGCGCGTGGTCGAACGGGCCGACGACCGGCTGCTCGTCGTGGGCACCGCCCGGCTGCCGTACCGGCTGCTGCGCCGGGCCACCGGGTTCCGGCTGCCCTGGCGGCTGCCGGCCACCCGGCTGCGGCTGCTCGTCGCGGCGGAGTTCGCGTGAGGGCGGCCCGGCTCACGACCCGGCGTACGGCCCGCGGTGCCGCCGCGTCCGCCGTCCTCGCCCTCCTCGCCCTCCCGCTGCTCCCGTCCGGGCAGGCGTCGGCGGCCTCGTACAGCGTGGCCATGAAGGGGTACGCCTTCTCGCCCGCGAGCCTGAGCGTCCCCGTCGGGTCCACGGTGACCTGGACCAACCAGGACACGGCACCGCACGACGTGAAGACCACCTCGGGCCCGGTCCCGATCCACTCCCCCATGCTGAACAAGGGGGAGAGCTGGAGCTTCACGTTCGGCACGGCCGGGTCCTACGGCTACTACTGCACGGTCCATCCGGACATGACGGCCCAGATCACGGTCAAGGCGGCGCCACCGGCGACGACGGCCGCCCCCACGCACGACCACGCGGGATCCTCCGGCTCCTCCGGCTCCTCGGGCGGTTCCGGCACGTCGGGTTCCTCGGGTTCCTCGGGTTCCTCGGCGGGTCATGCGGAGCATGAGGCGTCCTCACCCAGCCGTACGGCGGCGGGCAGCAAGGCGCCGACGATGAGCATGCCGGCGTCGTCTCCGGCGTCCACCGCCCCGGGGGCGGCCGTACCGCAGGCGCCCCAGTCACCGCTGCCGGGACAGCAGGCCCAGTCCCAGACCGCCGTCTCCTCGGTCCGCCCGCTCGACCCGCTGCTCGTGCTGGCCGGCATCGTCGCCGGTGTCGCCGTGCTGTGTCTGCTGGTGGTCGGATCCCGGGCGGCGGCGCCCCGGGGTGGGGAGGAGGCGGAGGCGTAGGTCAGTCCTTCGCCCGGTAGCGGCGCATCTTCGCGCGGGCCCCGCACACCTGCATCGAGCACCAGCGGCCCCGGCCGGCCGGGCTGCGGTCGTAGTAGGCCCAGTGGCAGTCGACGGCCTCGCAGGCCTTCAGCCGTGTCCAGGTGCCCTCGACGAGGGCCTGGGCGACGGCTGCCGCGACCCGTGAGAGCAGCGGGCCCTCGTCGGCCGGGGCGAGGGCGGCGGAGCCGTCGCCCGCGTCGACCGTGACCACCACGGGGGCCCGCGCGAGCAGCTCGCCCAGCGGGGTCACCGTGCGGTGCGGCGGGTGGCCCGCGTGGGCGAGCAGGGCCGCGCGCAGGGACTCGCGCAGTTCGCGGGCGGCGGGGAGCTCCTCCTCCGTCAGCCCGAACGTCGCCCCGTCCAGCGAGTCGACGTCCGACTCGATGTCCAGCGTGTTCACCAGGGACTGGACCAGTGCCAGGCCTCCCGGCGCGGGCGATCTCTCACTCATGCATGCGACGTTACCGCCAATGGAGATGCATGCAGTAACCGTTACTGGTTACTCTGCTCTAGAGGTAACCCCTAGGGGACCTAGGGAGCAACTCCGGCTTCAAGGAGGAAGTCATGGCTGTCGCCAAGCTGAGTGTCGTCGTTCTGGACTGTCCCGATCCCCGCGCCCTCGCCCGCTTCTACGCCGACGTGCTCGGCGGCACCGTGGAGGACCAGGAAGAGTGGGTGGACCTGAAGCTGCCCGACGGGCGGACGCTGTCCTTCCAGGCCGCCCCCGGGTACGTACCCCCGCGGTGGCCCGAACCCGACCACTCGCAGCAGGTCCACCTCGACCTGGACGTGACGGACCTGGACGCCGCCGAGAAGGAGGTCCTGGCGCTGGGCGCGAAGCCGCTGGACGTGGAGGACCGCTCGCGGAGCTTCCGGGTTTACGCGGACCCGGCGGGGCACCCGTTCTGTCTCTGCGCCGGCTGATGAACCCCTCGACCGCCCTGACCGCCCCTGATCGCCTGTCGAGCCGGGAGGATCCCATGGCACCCGTGGCACGTTTCCGTTCCGTGGTCGTCGACTGCCCCGACCCGCACGCGCTGGCCGCGTTCTACGCCCAGGTGGGTGGCGGTACGCCGGAGGCCGAGGACGACGACTGGGTCGTCCTGCGGATTCCGGACGGCCCCCGGCTGGCCTTCCAGCGGGCTCCCGGGTTCGTCCCGCCCGAGTGGCCGAGCGCGGACCACAACTCGCAGCAGTTCCACATCGACTTCGACGGCGGCACCACCTGGGAGGAGATCGACGCGGCCGAGGAGAAGGTGCTGGCGCTGGGGGCGCGGATCCTGGACCGGGAGGACTTCGAGAAGAAGGACTTCCGGGTGTACGCAGATCCGGCGGGTCATCCCTTCTGCCTCTGCCGGATCGACCCGCTGTAGGTCCCGGGCCCCGCTGTCCGGCTATCCGCCTGTCCTGCCCTCCGCCTATCCGTCCAGGTCGGCGATCTTCGCCGTGGACGGTTCCCGGCGTGCCTGGGCGGCGCGGGCGGTGAAGTCCGCGCCGCGCAGGACGCGTTGGAAGTTGCCCCAGGTCAGCAGGGCGATGTCGGCCTCGGGCCAGCCGCGGCGCAGCAGTTCGGCGATCAGGCGCGGGTAGCAGGAGGCGTCGCCGAGCTCCTGGGGGTGGGCGGTGCCGACGTCGAACGTGCCGGACAGGCCCACGCACTCCGCTCCCGCGACCTTGCGGACGTGGTCGAGGTGGTCGGCGACGTCCCGGACGGTCGGGCCGGTCTGTTCGGCGGTCAGCGGCACCATGCACAGGCCCTTGGCCTCGCCCAGCTCGGCGAGCAGGTCGTCGGGGAGGTTCATCGGGTGCGGGCGCAGGGCCCGGGCGGCGGACCGGGTCCACACCACCGACGCCTTGGACACCGCCAGCACGCGGCGAATGGTGTCCGCGGAGGCACCGGACAGGTCGGCGAGGACGCCGAGCCGGTTCATCTCGCGCAGCACCTCCTCGCCGAACCGGGTGAGTCCGGCCTCGCTCGCCCAGGACACCCCGGTCAGGGTGAGAACACGCAGGCCGAGGGCGCGCAGGGCGCGCAGGATGCCGAGGGAGTCGCCGAGCGCGGCGGCTCCGGCGGGGCCGAGCAGGACGGAGACGCGGCCGCAGTTGCGTACGTCGGTCATCTGGCCGGCGGCGTGGGCGAGGCGCAGGCCCTCGGGGTGGTTGCGCACGACCGTGTTGATCAGGTCCAGCTGCTCCAGGGTGGCGCCGACGGCCCTGTCACCGTCGAGACCCTCGGGAAGGTGCAGCGACCACAGCAGCGCGCCGACGTGACCCTCGCGCAGCCGCGGTACGTCCGTGTCGACGGCGCTCTCGCCGAGCTCCAGGTCGTACCAGGGCAGGTGGCGGAGCGCCCAGGGCAGCCCGCTGTAGCCGTCGGCCACGGGGTACGCCTCGAGGATCGCGCGGGCCTGCTCCAGCGGAGTGGCGCCGGGGGCGGCGACGGGGACGAACGGCTCCGCCGGGACGGGCTCCGCGAGGGGCTCGGCAAGCGGCTCCGGCAGGTCGTCGAACTCGGCAACCTCTGTGGTGGTGTGCAGTTCGTCCTGGAGGTCTGCCATGGCGGGCTCCGTACGTCGTGAGATACGTCGTGAGATACGTCGTGAAGTACGTCGTGATCGTCCTGATCGCCGTACCGTCACCGTCGCACGGCGGCGGGGGGCGTTCCTGGTGGGTGGGGCGTTCGGGGTATGAGGACGGGCACCTTTGGCCATGGATCTTCGTCCTTCAGGTTGTGAACGTTCATAGACCGGTCCGTGTCCTCGTCGTGGACGCCGACCCCGGCACCAGGCCCCTGACAACAGCGCTCGGCGAACTCGGCTTCGAGATGTACGCGGCCGGCCGCGGCCGCTTCGCGCCCCCCGTCGGCCGCTCCGTACGGCCCGACCTCGTCGTCCTGGACATGGCCCTGCCGGACGGCGACGCCGTCGAGACGTACGACGCGCTGCGCGCCGTCGGCGTCCACGCCCCGCTGCTTTTCCTCTCCGCCCGTGACGACGGCGCCGCCGGGGCGGAGGTGCGGCGCCTGATGACGGACGCGGACGGCCATGTCACCAAACCGTTCGAGCTCCCCGAGGTGATCGCGAGCGTGCGGGAACTCCTGGCCCGTGACCGGGCCGACGAGAGCCGGCTGCTGCGGCACGGGGACCTGGCGGTCGACGCGTGGCGCCGCGAGGTCTGGCGGGGCGAGGCCCGCATAGAGCTGTCGGCCCGCGAGTTCGAGCTCCTCGGCTATCTGCTGGACAACGCCGGTCAGGTCCTGACGAAGAAGCAGATCCTGGACCGGGTCTGGGGTATGCCGTTCCGTACCGGGACCGTCGAGACGTACGTCTACTACCTGCGCCGCAAGCTGAACGACGACGACCAGTCCCTGATCAGGACGGTCCGCGGCGTCGGCTACACCATGCCCCGCGGCTGACGCCCGGCTCAGGGCTCCCGAGCCGCGTCGATCACCTCGTCGAGCGTCTCCCGGGACCGGACCAGGTCGGCGATCATCCGGTCGATGCGGTCACGTTCCTCGGTGAGGTCGGCGACGAGTTTCGGGGTGGCGACGACGGAGGGGCCGCCGTCCGCGTCCCGCATACAGGGCAGCAGCTGCGCGATCCTCGAACTGTGCAGTCCGGCCGCGAACAGCTCCTGGATCCGGATGACCCGGTCGACGGCCGCCTCGGCGAAGTCGCGGTGGCCGCCGGCCGTCCGCCCGGCGGCCAGCAGCCCCTGCTGCTCGTAGTACCGCAACGACCGCTCGCTCACCCCGGTACGCCGGGCCAGTTCACCGATCCGCACGACTGCCTCCGGGCCTCGGGGACGTGGGGGACTTGGGTTCGCGGGGACCTGGATCCGACGATCCGCGGGTCAGCCGTCGAGTGAGCCGATCGTCGCGTTGGACGGCCCTCGCGTGGCCTGGAGGTCACGCGCCACGTCCTCCGCCGCGCCCAGCACCCGTACCGCGTTCTGCCAGGTCAGCTTGGCCAGGTCGGGCTTGGACCAGCCGCGGTCGAGCAGCTCGGCGATGAGGTTCGGATAGCCGGAGACGTCGCTCAGGCCGTCCGGGGTGAAGGCGGTGCCGTCGTAGTCGCCGCCGATGCCGAGGTGGTCGACGCCCGCGACCTCGCGCATGTGGTCCAGGTGGTCGGCCACCGTCGAGACCGTCGCGACAGGGCGCGGGGTGCGCTCCTCGAAGGCGCGGTGCACCGCCATCGCCTCGGGGGTGGTGGCGAGGTGGTGGAAGCCGTGTGCGCGCATGTTCTCGTCGGCCGCGGCGGTCCAGTCGACGGCCGCCTGCAGCACGAACTTCGGTACGAACGTCACCATCGCCACACCGCCGTTGGCGGGCAGCCGCTCCAGGACGTCGTCCGGGATGTTGCGCGGATGGTCGCAGACGGCCCGCGAGGAGGAGTGCGAGAAGATCACCGGTGCCGACGTGGCGTCCAGCGCGTCCCGCATCGTCGTGGCCGCCACGTGCGAGAGGTCGACGAGCATGCCCTCCCGGTTCATCTCCCGCACGACCTCACGGCCGAAGGCCGACAGCCCGCCGACGCCCGGCTTGTCGGTCGCGGAGTCCGCCCACGCCACGTTGTCGTTGTGGGTGAGGGTCAGGTAGCGGACACCGAGCGCGTACAACCCGCGCAGTGTGGCGAGGGAGTTGGCGATGGAGTGACCGCCCTCCGCGCCCATCAGCGAGGCGATACGGCCTTCCGCGCGCGCCGCCTCCATGTCCGCGGCCGTCAGAGCGGGCCGCAGGTCCTGCGGGTGGCGCGCCAGCAACTGCCGTACGCAGTCGATCTGTTCCAGCGTCGCCGGGACCGCGTCGGGCAGGTCCGAGCGGACGTACACCGACCAGTACTGCGCGCCGACCCCGCCCTCGCGCAGGCGGGGGATGTCGGTGTGCAGGTGGGCGTTCTGAGGGGTGGCGATGTCGCGGGCGTCGAGGTCGTAGCGGACCTGCTCGCGCAGCGCCCAGGGCAGGTCGTTGTGCCCGTCCGCGACGGGGAACTCGGCGAGCAGCGCGCGGGCTTCGGGCAGGGACGGGGACGGCATGCGGGTCACTTCCCGAAGCCGAAGCCGTTGCCCGCTCCGTCGACCTTGGCGCGCAGCCGCTTGCCCTTCTCGGTGGCCTGTTCGTTGAGCTCCTGCTGGAACTCCCGCATCCGGCCGAGGAGTTCCTCGTCGTGCGTGGCGAGGATGCGGGCGGCGAGCAGTCCGGCGTTGCGGGCACCGGCGACGGAGACGGTCGCGACGGGCACACCGGCCGGCATCTGCACGATCGACAGCAGCGAGTCCATGCCGTCGAGGTACTTCAGCGGGACGGGCACGCCGATCACCGGCAGCGGGGTGACCGAGGCGAGCATGCCCGGGAGGTGGGCGGCGCCCCCGGCCCCCGCGATGATCACCTTCAGTCCGCGCTCGGCGGCCTGCTCGCCGTACGCGACCATCTCGCGCGGCATGCGGTGCGCGGAGACGACGTCGACCTCGTACGCGATCTCGAACTCGTCGAGGGCCTGGGCGGCGGCCTCCATGACGGGCCAGTCGGAGTCCGAACCCATCACGATGCCAACAACGGGGCTCATTCGGTGATCGTGCCTCTCAGGTAGCCGGCAGCGTGACGGGCGCGCTCCAGCACGTCGTCGAGGTCGTCGCCGTAGGTGTTGACGTGGCCGACCTTGCGGCCGGGCTTCACGTCCTTGCCGTACATGTGGATCTTGAGCTGGGGGTCGCGCGCCATGCAGTGCAGGTACGCGGAGTACATGTCCGGGTAGTCGCCGCCGAGGACGTTGACCATGACCGTCCACCCGGCGCGCGGGCGCGGGTCGCCGAGGGGGAGGTCGAGCACGGCCCGGACGTGGTTGGCGAACTGGGACGTGATCGCGCCGTCCATCGACCAGTGGCCGGAGTTGTGCGGGCGCATGGCCAATTCGTTGACGAGGACACCGGAAGACCCGTCGTCATTGCGGGTCTCGAAGAGCTCGACGGCGAGGTGGCCGACGACGTCGAGTTCCTTGGCGATCCGCAGCGCCATCTCCTCGGCCTTCAGGCCCAGTGCCCGGTCGAGGCCCGGGGCGGGCGCGATGACGGTGTCGCAGACGCCGTTCACCTGCTGGGACTCAACGACCGGGTAGGCGACGGCCTGGCCGTGCGGCGAGCGCACGACGTTCGCGGCGAGCTCCCGGACGAAGTCGACCTTCTCCTCGGCGAGGACGGGAACGCCCGCGCGGAAGGGGTCCTCGGCCTCCGCCACGTTGTCGACGACCCACACGCCCTTGCCGTCGTAGCCGCCGCGGACGGTCTTGAGGACGACGGGGAAGCCGTCACCCTCCTGAGCGAAAGCCACCACGTCCTGCGGGTCGCTCACGATCCGGTGCCGTGGGCACGGCACCCCGATCGCGTCGAGCTTCGCCCGCATCACGCCCTTGTCCTGGGCGTGCACGAGCGCGTCGGGCCCCGGGCGGACGGGGATGCCGTCCGCCTCCAGGGCTCTGAGGTGCTCGGTGGGTACGTGTTCGTGATCGAAGGTGATCACGTCACAGCCCCGCGCGAAGTCACGCAGCGTGTCGAGGTCGCGGTAGTCGCCGATGACGACATCGCTCACCACCTGCGCCGCGGAATCCTGAGGGGTGTCACTGAGGAGCTTGAACCTGATGCCGAGCGGGATGCCTGCTTCGTGCGTCATACGAGCGAGCTGACCCCCGCCGACCATGCCGACTACCGGGAACGTCACGCCCCTAGGGTATCGGCCACGCGACGGTGGCCGATTTCACGTCCCGCCACCGGGTCCTTTGCCCGGCCGTGGGCTCATCCACAGGCGATCACGAAGGGGGGTGGTTAGCATGGCTGGGTTGACGAATCCAACGGACGGGGGCCTGGACAGCCATGGAACGTGGGTCCTCAGGGTCTCGTACGGCCGCACCCCGCTCAGCGGCGCGGCAGCGCGTGGACCGGCTTGTGCGCGAGGCCGCCAAGTTCGGTGCGGTCGGCGGGGCCGGTGTCCTGGTCAACCTCCTGGTGTTCAACCTGATGCGGCACACGACCGACCTCCAGGTCGTGCGGGCCAGTGTCATAGCCACGGTCGTGGCGATCGCCTTCAACTACGTCGGGTTCCGGTACTTCACCTACCGTGACCGCGACAAGTCCGGCCGTACCAGGGAACTCACCCTGTTCCTGCTGTTCAGCATGGTCGGCCTGGTCATCGAGAACGGCGTGCTCTACGCGGCGACCTACGGCTTCGGCTGGGACAGCCCGCTGCAGAGCAACATCTTCAAGTTCGTCGGCATCGGCATCGCCACGCTCTTCCGTTTCTGGTCGTACCGCAGCTGGGTGTTCCGCGCACTTCCGGTCAAGGAAGCGGTGGCCGACGCGGAGTCGATTCTGGCCACGGAGGCGAAGAAGCCGCGCTCCGAGCAGCGCGTGCCCTAGTTCTCACACAGGCACAGCGAGGTACCGGACGTGTCCTAGCGGACCGTCGGCTCCTCCTCCTGCGTCGTCGACTTCCTCAGCGGCGTACGCGACAGGAACAGGCCGAACACCGGCGGCTGGGTCTGGAGCATCTCCAGACGGCCCCCGTCGGCCTCCGCGAGGTCCCGGGCGACCGCGAGGCCGATGCCCGTGGAGTTGCGGCCGCTGATCGCCCGCTCGAAGATGCGGGCACCCAGGTCGGCGGGGACGCCGGGCCCCTCGTCGGTGACCTCGATGACGGCCTGGTTGCCGGTGACGCGGGTACGCAGCGCGACCGTGCCACCGCCGTGCATGAGGGAGTTCTCGATCAGCGCGGCCAGCACCTGCGCGACCGCCCCCGGCGTGCCGACCGCCGTCAGGTGCCGCTTGCCGGAGCTGACGATCGCCCGGCCCACACCGCGGTAGGCGGGCCGCCACTCGGCGAGCTGCTGCTGGATGACCTCGTCGAGGTCGAAGGTGACGGCGGAGCCGGTGCGCGGGTCGCGGGAGTTCGTCAGCAGCCGCTCGACCACGTCCGTGAGGCGTTCGACCTGGGTGAGCGCGACGTTGGCCTCCTCCTTCACCGTGTCCGGGTCGTCGGTGAGGGTGATCTCCTCCAGGCGCATGGACAGCGCGGTCAGCGGCGTCCGCAGCTGGTGGGAGGCGTCGGCGGCGAGCCGGCGTTCCGCGGTCAGCATGCGGGCGATGCGCTCGGCGGAGGAGTCCAGGACGTCGGCGACCCGGTCCAGTTCGGGGACGCCGTACCGCTTGTGCCGGGGCCGCGGGTCGCCGGAGCCGAGGCGTTCGGCGGTCTCCGCGAGGTCGGTGAGCGGGGAGGAGAGCTTGTTGGCCTGGCGGATCGCGAGCAGCACCGCGGCGATCACCGCGAGCAGCGCCACAAGACCGATGATCAGCAGTGTGCGGCCGACCTCACGGGTCACCGACGAGCGCGGTTCCTGGACGAGGACGGTCTCGCCCTCCTCGCCCGTGGCCGTACCCCGGATCACGTCGCCGGTGGGCTTGGTGCCGACCTCGATGACCGGCTCCCCCGGCACCCGGATCACGGCGTACCGGTCCGCGGTGACCTGGTCCTTCAGGACCTCCGCGTCGACGTTCCCGGCTCCGAGCAGGCGGCTGTCCACGATGCTGGCCAGCCGCGCCGCCTCCAGCTCCACCCGCTCCTGAGCGCTGTTGCTGATGGTGCGGGTCTCGACGATGACGAGGGACACCCCGAAGACGGCGATGACCACGAGCACGACGGCCAGGGTGGACTGGATCAGGCGACGGCGCATGTTCTCTTACCTGTCGGACGCCCGCGGGGCGGGCGGGAGCTCAACTCTTCTCGAAGCGGAAGCCCACGCCACGCACCGTCGCGATGTACCGGGGGTTCGCCGCGTCGTCCCCGAGCTTCTTGCGCAGCCAGGAGATGTGCATGTCGAGGGTCTTGGTCGACGACCACCAGGTCGTGTCCCAGACCTCCCGCATCAGCTGGTCGCGCGTGACGACCCGCCCCGCGTCCCGCACCAGGACCCGCAGCAGGTCGAACTCCTTCGCGGTGAGCTGGAGTTCCTCCTCGCCCATCCACGCCCGGTGCGACTCGACGTCGATGCGCACGCCGTGCGTGGCGGGCGGCTGCGACGGCTCGGAGGCACCGCGCCGCAGCAGCGCCCGGACGCGGGCGAGCAGTTCGGCGAGCCGGAAGGGCTTGGTGACGTAGTCGTCGGCGCCCGCGTCGAGACCGACGACGGTGTCCACCTCGTCGGCGCGCGCGGTCAGGATGAGGATCGGGACGGCGAGGCCCTCGGCGCGCAGCCGTCGGGCCACTTCCAGGCCGTCCATACCGGGCAGACCGAGGTCGAGCACGACCAGGTCGATGCCGCCCTGGATGCCGGCGTCGAGCGCGGTGGGGCCGTCCTCGCGCACCTCGACCTCGTAGCCTTCCCGGCGCAGTGCGCGGGCCAGCGGCTCCGAGATGGACGCGTCGTCCTCGGCCAGCAGTACACGGGTCATGAGGTGATGGTAGACCGCCCGTGACCACAGCTGGGGTGTGATCGGCGGTGAGTGATTCTTACCTTTGGGCGTACCGGCACGAACCTCTGTGTGTGGGGTGCTAACTGCGTAAGGACCTTGGAAAAGGTGTGTACGGTTCCCCGGTCACCTGTGATCCGGGTCTCAAGTCCTTCCATTTCGTGCGGTGTCCTGCCGTATGGTGAATGGGCGCCTGTAGCACCGCGGGGACCTTTGGCGAGGATTTGACGCTGAAGGTCTCTTTTGTGTGTGCCCCCACCCCACTCCAGGCGTGTCCCGAGCAGCAAGGAACGACCATGGCGTCCAGCCTGACGAAGGACTCGGTGACTCCGGGCACCCCCGGTTCCGAGACCTCCTTCTTCGGCCACCCCCGCGGACTGGCCACTCTCTTCATGACCGAGATGTGGGAGCGCTTCTCCTACTACGGCATGAGGGCCCTCCTCCCGCTGTACCTCGTCGCCCCGGGCGGCCTGCACCTCAACGCGGCGACGGCGACCGCGATCTACTCCGTGTACGTCTCGCTGGTGTACCTGCTCGCCATGCCGGGCGGCTGGTTCGGCGACCGTGTCCTGGGTCCGCGCAAGACCGTCGCCGTCGCCGGCGCGGTCATCATGCTCGGCCACCTCACGCTGGCCCTGCCGTCCTCCGGGACCTTCTACGCCGGTCTCGGGCTGGTCGCGATCGGCTCGGGTCTGCTGAAGGCCAACATCTCGACCATGGTCGGCCACCTGTACTCCGGCCCGGACGACCCGCGCCGCGACGGCGGCTTCACCGTCTTCTACATGGGCATCAACCTCGGTGCCTTCGCGGCGCCGCTGATCATCGGCACCATCGGTGAGAACGTCAACTGGCACTTCGGCTTCGCGCTCGCCGCGCTCGGCATGGCGCTGGGGCTCGCCCAGTTCCTGATCGGCAGCCGCCACCTCGCGGAGCGCTCCAGCGTGGTCCCGACGCCGCTGTCCGCGGAGGAGAAGTCCTCCACTCTGCGCAAGGCCGCGGTCTGGGCCGGCATCGCCGTCGTCTTCTACGCGATCGTCGGCTTCACCGGCCACTACACCCTGAACTGGATCCTGGTCCCGCTGACCCTGCTCGGCGTGATCATCCCGGTGATGGTCCTCACCCGCATCAAGCGGGACAAGGACCTGGACCACACCGAGCAGCGCTCGATGTCCGCGTACATCTGGTTCTTCGTGGCCGCGGCCGTGTTCTGGATGATCTACGACCAGGGCGGCTCGACCCTGTCGATCTTCGCCGACTCCTCCGCCGAGAACAGCGTCTTCGGCTGGACGTTCCCGGTCTCCTGGTACCAGTCGGTCAACCCGGTCCTGATCATGGCGCTGGCCCCGGTCTTCGCCTGGTTCTGGCTCGCCCTGAACCGGCGCGGCCAGGAGCCGAGCACGGTCGTGAAGTTCGCCTCGGGCCTGGTGCTGGTCGGCGCGTCCTTCTTCCTCTTCCTGGCCCCGCTGGCGATCGCCGAGGGCGGTCACAAGGCGGCCGCGATGTGGCTGGTGGCGATCTACTTCGTCCAGACCGTCGGCGAGCTCCTCCTCTCCCCGGTGGGCCTGTCGGTCACCACGAAGATGGCCCCCGCCAAGTACGCCTCCCAGATGATGGGCGTCTGGTTCCTCGCCGTCACCGCCGGCGACGCCACCACCGGCCTCCTGTCCATCGCCGGCGTCAACCTCAACAAGACCGGCGTCGTGGCCCTCGAAGCCACCCTCGCCGTCATCGCCGGCCTCGCCGTCTGGATGTACCGCAACAAGGTCAAGGAGCTCATGGGCAGCGTCCGCTGAGGTCCGCGAACCTGCCGTGAACGACGAAAGGCCACCGCCCCATGGGCGCGGTGGCCTTTCGTCACGTGGGCCCCTTCCTGGCGGGAGTCGTCGGACTCGTGGAAGTCGCAGGACTCGTGGGAGTCGTAGAACTCGTGGGGCTGTCGTCGTGCGGTGCGGAGGGCCGGCCGGCCGTCCCCGGATCGGCGTCCGGGGTGAACCACGGCAGGGTCGAAGCGGAGCCGTCCGGCTGGGCCGAGGAGGACTTCGGCCCCGGCAATCCCGGCCGTTCCGGCAATCCCCGCCGCCTCGGCAACTCCGGCAGCCGCAATGAGCGTTCGGGCGTCTGCGGCCCGCGGCGGCCCCCGCGCACCCCGTCCGGGCGCCGCGGCCGTATCCGGTCCACCACCGCCATCCCGGCGCGGAACACCGCGGCCGGCACGACCAGGCAGACCAGGACCCAGAACAGGGTCACGCCCCAGGGCCGCCCCACGGCCCAGGGCTGTTCGGCGAGGACCTTCCCGCCGTACTTCAGCGACACCGTGTAGTCGCCGTGCGCGCCGCCCATGAGCTCGACGGGCAGTTCGATCCGCGCCTTCCTCCCCGGCTGGATCGTGCCGCGCCACTGCTGTTCCTGCCACTGCGGGGCGAACACGCCGTGGGAGGTGCCGACCTGGAAGACGGGGTTCTTGACGGCGGAGGTGCCGACATTGCCGACGGTGACGACGAGGGTGCGCGCGGGCGGCGACCCGAACCAGGTCAGCAGCCCGCTCGACCCGTCGAGCCGGGTGTCGGTCAGCACCGAAAGACGCCCCCCGGACGGTTCGGCGGGCAGTGGTTCGACCGCGTGCCCGGCGACCTGGAAGCTCGCGTCGGCCTCCGCCTTCGCCCCCTCCACCGTCGCCACGTGGACCACGCACGGACACGGCACGGGCGGCTCGGCGACCGGCAGCTTCCGGCTGAAGCGCCCCTCGGCGTCGGTGGTCACGGCCCGGCCGTCCGCGTTGGCACAGGAGTTGGTGCCGCCGGCCACACCCCGCGAGGGCACGGACTGCCCGCAGATCAGGATCATCAGCAGCGCCCGCGCCCGCCAGCCGTCCCCGGTGACGGTGATCGAACCCCCGGTCCCCGCCTGCGCCTTGGACAGTTCCACGCTCGGCCGGTCCGCCGCCGTCGCGGTCCCCGCGAAGGGCAGCAGGATCAGCGCGAGCGCCACCACGAGCGCCGGAATCCGCACCTTGCCGCTCACGTCATGGCTCCCGTCAGCTCGACGTCCGCCCGCGGATCGGCGCCCACGCGCGGAGGTTCGGCCCCCTCGCCGTCACGGCGTCCAAGTCGTCGTACGACGACGAAGGAGCCGCACGGAGCCGCCGCCGAACTCCCGGCCTCCGCAGGCCGGTCGGGCCACGGTTCGGCGAGATGGAGATGTCGGTCCGGGCGGAGTTCGGCGGGCAGGCTGCCCGGACAGCGGTCGGCGACCCGGCCGAGCGGCCGGTCGGCGCGCACGGCGGGAGGCGACACGTGGGTCGTCGTACCGCGGTTGACCAGGGCGTACGTGATCCGATCGCCGCGTACCGCCACATGCTCGACGGCCGGCGCGGACAACTCCGGGACGGTGGCGCGCAGTCGGGTGCCGACGCGCCCGATGACGCCGGCCGCGTCGAGCGCGGCGATCTCACCCGGGGCGCCCTCGCCCTGGAACGGCGGCCGTTCGCCGCCGCAGGGCGCGACGGACCCCCCGTCGGCGGCGACCGCCGTGGCGGAACCCGGCGGCACCGGTAGCAGCAACAGGGGGATGGCGGACGACATCGGCGGCTCCAGCAGTCGTACGGCGTCGATCCGTCAGCGGCGTGCCGCCTGGTTCCTCCGTGTCAGCCACAGCGTGCCCGCCGCGCCCGCGAGCAGCACCGTGCCGCCGAGGGTGCCGAGGGCGATCGCGGAGTCCTCGGGGCCGGTCTGCGGAAGGTCGGCGCCGGAGTCGCCGCCCGAGTCGGAGCCGCTCTGGGGGACGCCACCGCCGGCCGCCGTGACGTCCAGGCTCAGCGACGGCCCGGGGCTGTTCGTCGGCGTGCAGGTCGTCGTCGTACCCAGCGCCTTGATGGTGAGCACGCCCGCGGTGAAGGTGACCTTGCCGGTCTTCTTCGGCGTGTACGTGCCCGACAGGTCGTTGATCTTGATGGGGGTGTTGGCGGGGAGCGCGGCCTGGTTGGCGGGGCCGGTCACCGTGAGGGTCCCGCTGTCGGCGCCGCCGAGCTTGACGGTGGCGCTCGGGTTCATGGCGCCCTTGCCCAGTTCGACGGGGCTGGAGGAGACGCCCTTCTGCCACGACATGGTCACCTTGTAGTCGCTGCCGCTCTTGACGGCCTCGATGTCTATGGGAGAGACGGCGCTCTTGTCGCCGATCGGCGTCTTGCACTGGTAGCTGACGTCGACGACCTCGGCATGGGCCGCGGGGGCGGCCATCAGCACCGCCGAGCCGGCCAGGGCCGCGGCCGAGGCGAGGGCGGCGGTTCGTTTCTGGTACGTCCGGTTCGACACGGTGCCCACTGTCCCCTCATTCCTGACGGCACATCAGATCGGCCGTCAAGGTACGCCCGGGGTCGTGGAGAGGGAAGACAAAGTGCGCACCGGATCTGCCGAGCGGGTGGGGCGGGTGCGCCCAACTCGGCACTCAACTCGGCTCAGACGATCGGGTTACGCGGCGACCGGTCTACGCGGGTGCGCCCAACTCGGCCCAGACCTTCTTGCCCGAGGCGCCGGGGGTACGGACGACCCCCCAGTCCAGGCACAGCCGCTGCACGATGAACATGCCGTGGCCGCCGGGGCGGCCGGCGCGGTGCGGGGTGCGCGGGGCCGGCTGGCCCGTGCCCTTGTCGGAGACCTCGATCCGGATCACCTTGTTGTCGCAGGTGATCCACATCTCGTCCGGGCCCTCGGCGTGCAGGCAGGCGTTGGTGACCAGCTCGGAGACGACGAGCAGGACGTCCTCGGCGGCCGCCCGCTGGTCGGCGGTCGCGGCGGGCAGCCAGCCCCACGCGTACAGCGCCTGGCGGGTGAAGTCGCGGGCGAGCGGCACGACACCGCTCTCGCCGTCGAAGTCCAGTCTGCGGACCTGACGCCCGCGCCCCCCCGACGACACGGCAGCGCCCTCGTCGGGCGCCCCGGTCATGGGCTCGCCCCCCTCGGACGCCCCGGAAGCGCCGCTGGGCTCCGGGCGGCGGTCGCCCGGCGGGTAAGGCCGGGTGGTGCTCATCAGCGCTTCACCTCACCGATTCACCAGTTCACGATTCAAAAGTCCTGCCCAGTCCGTTTCTGCGCAGCCGGTCACCGAACACTCGGTACGGGAGTCTCCTGCCCGACCGGACCGGCAGAACACCCCTGTATTCGGCATGAAAGCCGTGACGCCTGAAAAGCGCAGGTCACAGGGGGGCGAGGGGGGCACAGTCACCATGGTCGGGGCTGGAACCGCCGGCTCAGCCGGTCTCGCCCGGCTCGTCGGCCAGGGCGGCTTCGACAGTGTCATGGATGGTGAACACAGCTTCGGCCCCCGTGATCTCGAAAACCCGCGCGACCACCGGCAGCATTCCGGCCAGATGCACTCCGCCCCCGGCCGCCTCCGCCTTGAGTCGCGCGCCCAGCAACACGTTCAGCCCGGTGGAGTCGCAGAACTCCAGGCGTGAGCAGTCGACCACCAGTCGACTGAATCCTTTGTCGAGGCAGTCCTCGAGTGGCTCGCGCAACAAATCGGCGGTGTGGTGATCCAACTCACCCGCCGGGGTCACGACGGCACTAGAGCCCGTTTCCCGAACCTCGACCAGAAGCCGGCCCGACTGTGCGCTGCCGACTGTCCCGCGGTCCATGCCGTCTTCTCTCCCGACGTCCGTGGCTGCTGACTGACGCCCCCGAACACTACGCCTTCTCCACATTCTCCGACACCCGAACAACCCCCCGCAAACGGACATAATCGCACATAACGCACTTGCGGTGTCCTCGGGAAACCGGGTAGGGCTAGTAGAGACACGTAATCGACACGGCCGGCTTTGGAGGCGCCGCACACCGCAGTGCACGAACTGGCTTCGGCAGCCTTATGCCGAGAACGATGGAGGACATCATGTCACCCCGGCTCGACGCATCGCATACCCAGCAGGCGACGTCGACATCCGCCCCGGAACATCTGGATCCCATCGGGCAGGACGACCTACTCGCAGGACTCCCGGACATCCCCCCGTACGACGAGGTGGGGGCGGTGGACGCACGCGCCCTGTCCAAGACCCTCTTCGCGCGCCTCGAGTCGCTTGAGGAGGGCACCCACGAGTACTCGTACGTCCGCAACACGCTCGTCGAACTCAACCTCGCCCTGGTCAAGTTCGCCGCCTCCCGCTTCCGCTCCCGCAGTGAGCCGATGGAGGACATCATCCAGGTCGGCACCATCGGCCTGATCAAGGCGATCGACCGTTTCGAACTCAGCCGTGGTGTGGAGTTCCCCACCTTCGCGATGCCAACCATCATCGGTGAGATCAAGCGTTTCTTCCGCGACACGTCGTGGTCCGTGCGCGTACCGCGCCGGCTCCAGGAACTCCGCCTCGACCTGGCCAAGGCCGGCGACGAGCTGGCCCAGAAGCTCGACCGCGCCCCCACGGTGGGCGAGCTCGCCGAGCGCCTCGACCTGTCCAAGGACGAGGTCGTCGAGGGCATGGCGGCGTCGAACGCGTACACCGCCTCCTCGCTCGACGCCCAGCCCGAGGAGGACGACTCCGAGGGCGCCCTCGCGGACCGCATCGGTTACGAGGACCACGGGCTCGAAGGTATCGAGTACGTGGAGTCGCTGAAGCCGCTCATCGCCGAGCTCCCCTCCCGCGACCGCAAGATCCTCTCGCTGCGCTTCGTCGCGGGCATGACCCAGTCCGAGATCGGCGACGAACTCGGCATCTCGCAGATGCACGTGTCGCGGCTGCTGTCGCGGACGCTGGTGCGGCTGCGGAAGGGTCTGACGGTCGAGGAGTGACGGCGGGCGCCGCCACGCGCCGTCGACGGTGACTGAGCGACCCGGCCCGTGTGGGCCGGGTTGCGGCGGTTGCGGCGGTCGCACGACGGCAGCGGGGGCGCGGCCGAAAGCTTGCTGTTACCCGGAGGAACCCCTTTTCTCACGGGGTCCCGTCCATCACTATGGTCACCCTTCACAGACTGGCTGGTACGTCAGGATGTCCGGGTTGACTGGCTTCGCGGGGGCGAGGAGGCGGTGGATGGCTGGGGCCGACGGGACCGACGACGACGTGGTCGGGGGTGGCCCGTACACAGGCGTGTCCGACGCACGCCTCACCGAACTGCTGCGCGCTGACCCGAACACCGCGTACCTGGCCCTCCAGGAACTCCGCGCCCGCCACCGCACCCCGGTCCTTGCCTACGCGCGCCTGTGCGCCACCGGCGACTCCACCGCCCGTCACCTGGCCGCGCAGGCCTTCACGTTCGCGGCCCGCGAGACGGCACGCGGCATCGACCCCGGCGTCCCGTGGCGGCACCGGCTCCTGCTGCTGACCGCGCGAGTGGCCGCCTCCTGGGCCACGGACGAACGCTCGGCCGGCCTCGACGCCGGCCTGCTCCTGGTCCTGAACACGGCGCGCGCGGACGGCCCCGTCCCACCCCTCCTCGGCCCGTTCCAGTCGCTGCCGTCGCGGGCCCAGGGGCTCATCTGGTACGGGGTGGTGGAGCGGGAGAGCCCGGTCATCACGGCCGGTTACCTGGGTCTGACGCGCGAGGACGTGACGTACGGCACGGACCAGGCCCTGCAGTTGCTGGCCCGCTCCTGTCTGCGCTCCCGCCTCTCCGCCTCCGACGATCCGCGGTGCGGCGACTTCCGCCGGCTCATCGAGGAGTCCGTACGACCGGACAGCCCGCGTGAGAGTCCTGACCTGCACGCCCACATGGCGCACTGCGCCCACTGCACGACCGCGCACGAGGAACTGTCCGCGCTGCGGGACGCGCCGCGGACAGCGCTGGCGGAGGGGCTGCTGCCGTGGGCGGGGACGGCCTACGCGGCGCGCGGGGCAGGAGCACGAGGCGTGGAGTCCCGTACGCCGCCGTCCGGCGCCCGGCAGCCGTCCCGTCGCCTGGTGCTGACCTCGGCGGCGCTCGGCGTGGCGGTAGCCCCGCTGGTCATGTTCCTGCTCTCGCAGGGCGGTGGTCCGGCGCCGCGGGAGTCGGCGGGCGCGGCGGTGACGACGCCGTCGGGTCCCCCTCCGGTGACGGTGACGGCCACGGTCTCGGCGACACCGTCGCCGTCGGCGACGAGCACGTCCCCCTCACCGACGAGGAGTCCGACCCCGACGAGGACGGCGACGAGTCCGGCACCGTCGCCGTCGCGGACCCAGCCGCCGTTCCGCCCTCCGGGAGGGACGTACGCCCAAGTGGTGAACCTCGCCTCGGGTCGCTGCCTGGACGTCCTGGGTCCCTTCGAGAACCGCACGGACGTCGTCACGGCCCCGTGCGACGCCTCCGCCACCCAACGCTGGCGCGTCGACACCGACCGCGGTGTCCTTCAGTCGTCCGCCGACCCCGACTTCTGCCTCGACAGCCGGGGAGGCGTGGACAAGGGCGTGGGCGTCTGGCAGTGCGAGTCCGTGGAGGGCCGCAACGGCGACAACCTCAGGTTCACGGTGGACGAGGACGGCGTGATCCGCCCGGACATCGCCATCGCGACGGCGCTCACGCCGGTGGGCGGAGGGCTCTCGTTGGAGCCGTTGAGCGGGGGCGCGGGGCAACGGTGGCGGGCGGGGGCGGGGTGAGCCACCCCCTCCGTGCAGCCGTATGACTCAAGAGCCGTCAGTGAACAGCTCCCACGCGTCGGTGACCAGGTAGGAGCGATCGAGCCAGGTGTCGAGCTCGTCCATGTCGGTGGAGGAGAGGACACGGTCGCGGACTTGGTCGGGGACGTCGATCCGGCGCCACTGGAGAGTGCGCAGGATGACCGCCGCTCGCTCCTGGGCGCGCCCCTCCTCACGACCTTCCTCACGCACCTGCTCGGCCAGCGGGTGCCGCCAGAAGTACTGGATCGCCGTCATCAGGTCCCTCCACGTGAACATCGCGTCACTGACGGTATTTCCTAACATTAGGAAGACGTAAGCCGCTGTCGTATTCTGGCCCCCGAACGAGGTACGCACGCAGGGCAGTTGAAACGAGGAGGAGCCGGTTGCCGCCGAAGAGGCATCTCACGGCCCGCAGGCTGCGACTAGGCGCTGAACTGCGCAAACTCCGTGAGGCGACGGGCATGAAAGCCCGGGAAGCCGCAGCACTGCTTGGGGCCGACGCGGTCCAGATGAGCCAGATCGAGTCCGGCGTCGCGGGCGTGAGCGCTGAACGCGTACGGCGCCTCGCCGCCCACTACGCCTGTACCGACGAGGCGTTGATCGAGGCATTGGCCGCGATGGCGACCGACCGCACACGAGGCTGGTGGGAGGAGTACCGGGGAGTACTGCCCCCGGTGTTCCTGGACGTCGCCGAGGTCGAACACCACGCGACGTTCCTCCGCGAGGTGGTGATCACGCATGTGCCCGGGCTGCTGCAGACGGCCGAGTACGCTCGCGCGGTCTACACGTACATGGTCCCCGGCCTGCCCGAGCGCGAGCTGAGCCCTCGGGTGGAACACCGGATGCGACGGCGGACCGTCATCGAAGGCGAGAAACCCACTCCGTACGAGACACTCATCCACGAGTTCGCCCTGCGCATCCGCGTCGCCGACCGACAGACGTCTCACGCTCAACTCCGGCAGATCCTTGACCAGATCGAGCAGGGGCACGTCACCGTCCGCATCATCCCCACCGACCAGGACGGTTTCGCCGGAGCCGGGGCGTCGATGATGTACACGGGCGGCGCGGTCCCCCGGCTGGACACCGGCCTGCGTGACGCCCCCACCGGAACCGCGTTCATCGACGCGGAGCCCCAGTTGGCTCGGCTTCGAACGCTCTTCCGTAAGGTGGAGAAGGCGGCGTTGGACCCCGTTGCGTCGCGGGACTTCATCCACCGCTTGACGAAGGAGCTGTGAGGCACGCCATGGACCACACCCTGCACTGGCAGAAGTCCACCTTCTCCGATGGCGGGGACGGCAACACCTGCGTCGAGCTCACCGCCACCCCCACCACCCTCCACCTCCGCGAGAGCGACGCCCCGGACACCGAACTCACCACCACCACCGCCCCCTTGGCCCACCTCATACGCGGCGTCAAGTCGGGTCTCTTGGGGTGACGCTCATGGGGGAGACTGGACTCGGATGATCGGGACCGTGTTCCGGAGTGAGGACGTGCCCGCGGAAGACAGGTTCGATCACTGGCGGGAACTGGTCGGGCGGACGCGCTCGAGCGACGTGATCAGTGCCCATGCCCCCGACTTCTGGGCGGAGATCCGGCTGATGGAGCTGGGGCCGGTGACCGTGTGGCCGACGTCGTTCCTGCCGACGCGCTACCGGCGCAGCCAGAAAATGGTGCGCCAGTCCGACCCGGAGCTGTATCACCTGACACTGTTGCTCGACGGAGGACTGGCCCTCGACCACGCCGGGCGGACCGACACGTTCGGCCCACGCGACCTGCATCTGGTCGACAGCTCGCTGCCGTACGACCTCCGGCCCCACGACGACCGGGCGGTGGACGTCGGGGACCGCCGTCTCGTCCGGGGAGTGGCCGTCGACTTCCCCAAGGCGCTCCTGCCTCTGCCGCCGCACCGGATACGGCAGTTGCTGGCAAGAGGCCTGTCGGGAAGAGAGGGCGTCGGCGCCCTGTTGACGGATTTCCTCGTCGGCCTGGAGCGGCGGGCCGACACGCTCCAGCCGTCCGACGCGCCCCGCCTGGGCACGGTCGTACTCGACCTGGTGTCGGCCTGGATGTCCCAAGCGCTGGACGCCGAGGCCGCGCTGCCGCCGGAGACCCGCCGACGGGCCCTGGCGGAACGCATCCGGGCCTTCATCCTGCAAAACCTGCACGATCCGGAGCTGACGCCACCCGTGATCGCCGCCGCGCACCACATCTCCCTCAGCTACCTGCACCGCATCTTCGAGCAGCGGTCGCGGGGCGAAACGGTCGCGGCCTGGATCCGCAGCCGGCGGCTGGAGAACGCCCGCCGCGACCTCGGGGATCCCTCGCTGCGCGGGACACCGATCCACGCCGTCGCCGCCCGCTGGGGAATCCCCCGGGCCTCCGACTTCAGCCGCGCCTTCCGAGCCGCCTACGGGATCACGCCCACGGAATACCGGCTGCGGGCACTTTCCGAGCGGAAATAGACGCAACGCCAAGGAACTGTGGACGCAGTGCCAACACAGCCGGACAGCGTCCAGGCATTCTCGATCATGCGCGGGTCATCGACTCGGCGACCCCTGTGGGTCGTCTGCCGTCCCTGCGGCCCTGCTGTCGTGAGTTGCGAGTACTTCGGGGGTACCCGCGAACGCAGGGCCGCAGGCAGGCGGAACGCGAGCGAAGCTCAGACCTCTCGCACGCCGCGCCGCCACACCCCGCTCACCAACGGCACCCCCGGCCGGTACGCCAGATGCACATGGCTCGGCGCGTCGAGGAGCGTCAGGTCGGCGTACGCCCCCGGTGTGAGGCGGCCGACGTCCTCCCTGCGCAACGCCTGCGCGCCTCCCGCCGTCGCCGACCACACCGCCTCGTCCGGCGTCATTCCCATGTCCCGTACCCCCAGGGCGATGCAGAAGGGCACGGAGGAGGTGAAGGACGAGCCCGGGTTGCAGTCGGTGGAGAGGGCGACCGTGACGCCGGCGTCCAGGAGGCGGCGGGCGTTCGGCCACTCGGCGCGGGTGGAGAACTCGGCGCCGGGGAGCAGGGTCGCCACCGTGTTGCCACCGGCCAGCGCGTCGACGTCCGCGTCCGTGAGGTGGGTGCAGTGGTCGGCGCTGGCCGCGTCGAGTTCCACCGCCAGTCGCACGCCGGGGCCGTAGGACAGCTGGTTGGCGTGGATGCGCGGGTGGAGCCCCTTCGCCTTGCCCGCGGTGAGGATCGCGCGGGCCTGGTCGCCGTCGAAGGCGCCCTTCTCGCAGAAGACGTCGATCCAACGGGCGTACGGCGCGCAGGCGTCGAGCATCTCTCCGGTGACGAGGGCGACGTACGCGGCGGGGTCGTCGGAGTAGTCGGGGGAGACGATGTGGGCGCCGAGGTAGGTGACCTCGTCGGTGTGGGCGGCGGCGATGCGCAGCGCGCGGGACTCGTCGGCGACGGTCAGGCCGTAGCCGGACTTGGTCTCGAAGGTGGTCGTGCCCTGGCGGAGGGCTTCGGCGAGGTAGCGGGTGAGGTTGTGTTCGAGGTCGTCGTCGCTCGCGGCGCGGGTGGCCGCGACCGTCGTACGGATGCCTCCGGCCGTGTACGAGCGCCCCGACATACGGGCGTTGAACTCCGCCGTCCGGTCGCCCGCGAAGACCAGGTGGGAGTGGGAGTCGACGAAGCCCGGGAGGACCGCGCGGCCGGCGGCGTCGACGTGATTGTCAGTGGCGGGTGCTTTGCTTGATTCACCGGTCCACGCGATGCGGTCGCCGTCGATGACGACAGCCGCGTCCTGGATCAGACCGAGGGGGGATCCTCCCCCACTCTCGAATTTGCTCGAGCGGGGGGATCCCCATCCGAGGGAGGGGTCGTTGGTGACCAGCGTGGCGATGTTGGTGATGACAGTGCTGCTCATCGTGTCCTCGTGGGCGTGGGCGTCGGTGGGGTTCAGGAGCGCAGGGCGTCGATCGCGGCCTCCAGTGCCCGCGGCACATCCGGTACGAGCGTGTGCGCCCCGTCGCGTACGACGTGCCGCCCGCCCACGATCGTGTGCCGTACGTCCGCCGCGGTCGCCGCGAATACGGCCGTCTCGGCGCCGAGCCTGGGCAGCGGCCCCGCTGTTCTGACCGAGTCGAGTGCGATCGTCGTGAGGTCGGCGAGCGCGCCGGGCCCGATGGTGCCCGCCTCGTCCCAGCCGAGGGCGGCGTGGCCGTCGGCGGAGGCGGCCCGCAGCAGGGCGGCGGCCGTCCAGTGACCGCGGGTGCGGGTGCGCAGGCGCTCGTTCAGCTCCATCGCGCGTGCCTCTTCGAGGAGGTCGATGACGGCGTGGCTGTCGGAGCCGAGGGAGAGCGGGGAGCCCGCCCTCTGCAGGGCGGCTGCGGGGCCGATGCCGTCGGCCAGGTCGCGCTCGGTCGTCGGGCACATGCAGGTGCCGGTTCCCGAGTCGCCGAGCAGGGCGATGTCCTCGTCCGTGAGGTGCGTGTTGTGGACGCCGGTGGTGCGCGGCCCCAGCACTCCATGGTCGGCGAGGAGCCGCGTCGGCGTGCGGCCGTGCGCCTCCCGGCAGGCGTCGTTCTCGGCGGTCTGCTCGGACAGGTGCACATGGAGCGGGGCCCGCCGCTCCTCGGCCCACCGGGCCACCGTCGCCAACTGCCGTGCGGGCACGGCCCGTACGGAGTGGATGGCGGCCCCGATCCGCGCGTGATCCCGGTCCTTGAGAACTGAACAGCGTTCCGCCCAGGCTTCCGCGCTCCCGTCGGAGAAGCGGAGCTGGTGGGTGTTGGGCGGCTGTCCGAAACCGGAGGAAAGGTAGGCGGTGTCGAGGAGGGTGATGCGGACGCCGGCTTCGGACGCGGCGTCGACGAGGGCCTCGCCCATGGCGTTCGGGTCGGCGTACGGGGTGCCGCCCGGGGCGTGGTGCAGGTAGTGGAACTCGCCGACGGCCGTCACGCCGGCCAGCGCCATCTCCGCGTACACCGCGCGGGCCAGGGCGTGGTAGGTCTCCGGGGTCAGCCGGTCGGCGACGGAGTACATGGCCTCGCGCCAGGTCCAGAAGGTGCCGGAGCCGACCTGGACGGTGCCGCGCAGCGCGCGGTGGAAGGCGTGCGAGTGGGCGTTCGCCAGGCCCGGGAGGGTCAGGCCGCGGAGGGTTTCGGCGCCGGGGGGCGGGGTGGGGGTGTCCGTGCGGACGGCGGTGACGCGGCCGTCCGTGACCTCGACGGTGACCCCCGGCTCGACGTGGGTGTCGAGCCAGGCGTGCTCCAGCCAGTACGTACGAGTCTGCTCCGTCGGCGTCACCTGCAGGCCAGCCCTTCCAGTACGTCGGCTAGTGCGCTCACTCCGGCCACGCAGTCGTCCTCCGCCGCGTACTCGGCCGGGGAGTGCGAGACGCCGGTGGGGTTGCGCACGAACAGCATGGCGGTCGGGATGCTGCCGGAGAGGATTCCGGCGTCGTGTCCGGCACCGGTACCCAGGACGGGGACCTTCAGGTCGGTGTCCTGGCCCAGGATGCGGGCCAGTTCGTCGCGCAGGGCGTGGTCGAACTCGACGACGGGCGTGAAGGACTCACGGACGACGTCGAGGGCGACGCCGTGTGCGGCGGCGTACTCCCGGGCGGCGCTCTCGACGCCGGCCACGACCGTGTCGAGGGTCGCCTGGTCGGCGGCGCGGGAGTCTAGCCAGCCGCGCACCAGGGAGGGGATGGCGTTGACGCCGTTCGGCTCGACGGCGATCTTCCCGAAGGTGGCCACGGCACCGGCGAGTTGCGCCTCACGGCGGGCGGCGAGCACGGTCTCGGCGTACGACAGCATGGGGTCGCGCCGGTCGAGCAGCCGGGTCGTCCCGGCGTGGTTGGCCTCGCCCCGGAAGTCGAACCGCCACCGTCCGTGCGGCCAGATGGCACTGGCGATGCCGACCCGGTCGCCACTGAGGTCGAGCGCCCGCCCCTGCTCGACGTGCAGTTCAACGAAGGCACCGATACGGCCGAGGCGCTCCGGGTCGGGCCCGATGGCGTCGGGGTCGTACCCGGCGGCCTCCATGGCACGCGGCAGGGTCACTCCGTCCCCGTCGGTCAGCCGGTGCGCCTGCTCGACGCCGAGCTCCCCCGCGGCGAGCCGCGAGCCGACGCAGGCGAGCCCGAACCGGGCCCCTTCCTCGTCCCCGAAGTTCACGATGGCGAGGGGCCTGGTGCACGTGACCTGCCGCGCGCGCAGCTCGTCCAGCGCGGCGAAGGAGGACACGACCCCGAGGGGCCCGTCGAAGGCCCCGCCATCGGGCACGGAGTCGAGGTGCGACCCGGTGACGACGGCGTCCCCGGCACCGGGATCCCCGAGCCACGCCCACTGGTTCCCGTTCCGGTCCACCTCGTACGTCAGCCCTCGCGCCTCGGCCTGCGCCTGGAACCAGGCCCGGCACTCGGCATCGGCACCGGTCCAGGCGAAGCGGCGGTAGCCGCCGGACTCCGGATGCCGACCGATGGGGCGCAGCTCGCGCCACATTTCCTGGAAGGAACCACCGCCCGCCCCAGCCCTCGTGCCGCCAGCCCCACCAGGTTGTCGGGCGTCGACCGCACGAGGCTGCGGACGGTCGGCCGCACCAGGCTGTCGGGCGTCGACCGTACGAGGCTGCGGGGAGTCGGCCCCACCAGGCTGCGGGGAGTCGGCTCCAGCGGGCTGTGGGCGGTCGGCCCCACCAGACTGCGGGGAGTCGGCTCCACGAGGCTGCGGGCGGTCGGCCCCACCAGGCTGCGGGGAGTCGGCTCCACGAGGCTGCGGGGAGTCGGCCCCACCAGGCTGTCGGGCGTCGGCCCCACCAGGCTGTGGGCGGTCGGCCGCACGAGACTGCGGGGAGTCGACCCCACAAGGCTGCGGGGAGTCGGCTCCAGCGGGCTGTGGGCGGTCGGCCGAACTAGGCTGTGGGCAGTCGTTCCGCAGGGCGATGGGGGTCCCCCCGCTCGAACGAAGTTGAGAGTGGGGGAGGGTGGGCACAGCCGGACCCGCGCCCGGCGACGAAGCCTCCGCCCCCACCGAGGAGTTGTCGCCACGCCCGCCATCACGCTGGATCACGCCTCGTCACCTTCGCGCATAGGAACCCGCACACCGCGCTCGTCCGCCGCCGACTCCGCGATGTCGTACCCCGCGTCCACGTGCCGGATGACACCCATGCCGGGGTCGTTGGTCAGGACCCGGCGGATCTTCTCCCCGCCCAGCTTCGTACCGTCGGCGACGGTCACCTGCCCGGCGTGGATGGACCGCCCCATGCCGACGCCGCCGCCGTGGTGGATGGACACCCAGGAAGCACCGGACGCCACGTTCACCATCGCGTTCAGCAGGGGCCAGTCGGCGATCGCGTCCGAGCCGTCGAGCATCGCCTCGGTCTCGCGGTACGGGGACGCCACCGAGCCGGCGTCGAGGTGGTCGCGGCCGATCGCGAGGGGGGCCGCCAGCTCGCCGCTCGCGACCATGTCGTTGAACCGCTCACCGGCCTTGTCGCGCTCGCCGTAGCCGAGCCAGCAGATGCGGGCGGGCAGGCCCTGGAAGTGGACCCGCTCCCCCGCCAGTTTGATCCAGCGGGCGAGGGACTCGTTCTCGGGGAAGAGGTCGAGCATGGCCTTGTCGGTCTTGGCGATGTCGGAGGCCTCTCCGGACAGCGCCGCCCAGCGGAAGGGGCCCTTGCCCTCGCAGAACAGGGGGCGGATGTAGGCAGGGACGAAGCCGGGGAAGGCGAACGCACGGTCGTATCCGGCGAGTTGGGCCTCGCCGCGGATCGAGTTGCCGTAGTCGAAGACCTCGGCGCCGGCGTCCATGAAGCCGACCATGGCCTCGACGTGACGTGCCATCGACTCGCGGGCGCGGGTGGTGAAGCCGGCCGGGTCCTTGGCCGCGGCGGACGCCATGTCGTCGAAGTCGACGCCCGTCGGCAGGTAGGCCAGCGGGTCGTGCGCCGAGGTCTGGTCGGTGACGATGTCGACGGGGGCGCCCTCGGCGAGCATGCGCGGCAGCAGCTCGGCCGCGTTGCCCAGCAGGCCGATGGACAGCGGGCGGCGGGCGTCGCGGGCTTCGACGGCGAGCTGGAGGGCGTGCTCCAGGGAGTCGGCCCGCACATCGAGGTAGCGGTGCTCGATACGGCGTTCGATGGCGCGCGGATCGCAGTCGATGCAGATCGCGACGCCGTCGTTCATGGTCACGGCGAGCGGCTGGGCGCCGCCCATGCCACCGAGGCCGGCGGTGAGGGTGATCGTCCCGGCGAGGGTGCCGCCGAACTTCTTGGCGGCGACGGCGGCGAAGGTCTCGTAGGTGCCCTGGAGGATGCCCTGGGTGCCGATGTAGATCCAGGAGCCGGCGGTCATCTGCCCGTACATGGTCAGGCCGAGCTGTTCCAGGCGCCGGAACTCCTCCCAGTTCGCCCAGTCCCCCACCAGGTTCGAGTTGGCGATGAGGACGCGCGGGGCCCACTCGTGGGTCTGCATGACGCCGACCGGGCGGCCGGACTGGACGAGCATCGTCTCGTCCTGCTTGAGGGTCCGTAGCGTGCGGACCATGGCGTCGAAGGAGCGCCAGTCGCGGGCCGCCTTGCCCGTGCCGCCGTAGACGACGAGCTTGTCGGGGTGCTCGGCGACCTCCGGGTCGAGGTTGTTCTGCAGCATCCGCAGGGCGGCTTCCTGCTGCCATCCCAGGGCGCTCAGTTCCGTACCGCGCGGCGCTCGTACGGGGCGGGGTCCTGACATGGTCTGCCTCCTGGCTCCTGGTGGATTGCTCCCGACGGATTCTTACTGTCGATATTCACATCCTGACTCTCTGAATAGAACTAGTCAATACGTTCTTGCGTCGGCACGGGTGGGCACGGATGTTTCGCTGGACAGAGGGTCACAGGGACAGACGGAGAGACGCAGGGACACACACATGGGCAGCCGGCCCGGCACCCGGGCGCGGGCAGCGACAGGACGGAGACGTCGTGGACCAGGACAACAGCAACGCCGGTGATCCGAGCGGCGACACCGACGGGGAACGGGTCGTCCGCCGGGACGAGGCGGTCCGCGCGGCCGTGGAGCAGGGGCTGCTCCGGCCGGACGTGCCGATCGTCGGCCTGCTCGACGTCACCGGGATCCGCGAGTCGGCCGCGGCCCTGCGGGCGGCGTTCGACGAGGTCACGGCGCCGGGCACGCCCGTACTGCACGCCTTCGCGGTGAAGGCGACCCCGCTGGTGCCGGTGCTGCGGCTACTGCACGAGGAGGGCATCGGCGTCGAGGTGGCGAGCCCGGGCGAGCTGGCCCTGGCGCGGGCGGCGGGACTGCCGCCGGACCGGACGGTTCTCGACTCGCCCGCCAAGACGCCGGCCGAACTGAGGGAGGCGCTGGCGCTGGGGATCGCCGTCAACGCCGACAATCCGCAGGAGCTGGACCGCATCGACACCCTGATGAGGTCGGCGGTCAGTCGCTCCCCCCTCGGGATCCGGGTGAACCCGCAGGTCGGGGCCGGGGCCATCGAAGCGCTCTCCACTGCCACGGCGACCTCGAAGTTCGGGGTGGCACTGCGGGACGAGGGGGCGCGCGAGTGGGTGGTGCGGGCGTACGCCGAGCGCCCCTGGCTGTCCCGGCTGCACGCGCACTCCGGGTCGCAGGGCGTCCCGCTGTCGCTGATGGCCGAGGGCGTGGCGGCGACGTACGCGCTCGCGGAGGAGATCAACCGGCGGATCGGGCGCCCGCAGATCGACACGATCGACATCGGCGGCGGGCTGCCGGTGAACTTCACGTCGGACGTGACGACACCGACGTACGCGGACTACGCGCGGGTGCTGAAGGAGGCGGTGCCGGGGCTGTTCGACGGGCGGTACGGGCTGGTGACCGAGTTCGGGCGGTCGCTGCTGGCCAAGCACGGGACGGTGGTGGCGCGGGTCGAGTACGCCAAGAGCGCCGGCGGGCGGCCGGTCGCGGTGACGCACGCGGGCGTGCAGGTGGCGACGCGGACGGTGTACGCGCCGGGGGCGTGGCCGCTGAGGATCGCCGCGTACGACGGCAAGGGGCGGCCGAAGGAGGGGCCCGAGGTGGTGCAGGACATCGCCGGGCCGGCGTGCTTCACGGGCGACCTGCTCGCCCAGGGGTACGCGCTGCCGCTCCTCGAACAGGGCGACTACGCGGCGGCGCTGGACACGGGGGCGTACTACTTCGCGCACCACTACGCGTACAACTCGCTCGCCCGGCCCGGGATTTACGGCTTCGCGCCGGACGGGGCCGGGGGCATCGCCTTCGCGACCGTACGGGACGCGCAGACCGTCGAGGAGATCGTGGCCGAGTCGGGAGGGGCGCACGCGGGCGCACTGACCACACTCCGCGCACTTGGACGCCGTTGACGCGCTCCGGGGGATCTGGTGATCAACTGGCCTGGGAAAAAAGGGTCAGTTGACCCACCTTAGTCACTCGCCGCATGTTCCACCGGAAAATGCCAGAACCCTCACCCTGCACACACACGTTGCGTAGCTTCGGCGTCACTCAGCCGAACCCCAGGCGGGAGGGGAACAACGGTGCCCGGAATCGACGAGTGCCTGCTCGAAGCCATGCGACTGCCCGGTGCCCGGGGCGCCGCACTGGTCGACTGGACGAGCGGGCTGGCCCTGGGCGTCGTCGGGGAATCCCCGGGCGGCGACCAGGAGACGGCCGCGGTGGAGGCCGCGGAGCTCGCCCGGCTCGCCGCCGAGCAGCACGCCTTCGCACCCGACACCGGTGCGGACGGAGAGGACGGCAGGACCGGCGAGCCACGACACGACGACGGCATCGATCCGCCCGTCGAGGACCTGATCATCAGCAACCGGGACAGCTATCACGTGCTGCGGTTCGTTCGGACGCCCTTCGACAGCAGCGTGTGTCTGCACCTGTGGCTGGCCCGCTCGGAGGGCAACCTCGCGCTGGCCCGCATCCGGCTCGGCGAGATGGCCGGACGGCTGGTGCTGGGATGACCGCCGTACAGACCACCCCGCCACCCCGGCTGCCGGTACGGGAAAGAGCGGCGGTCCGGGACCGGGGCTGGGGCGGCGTCTCGCCCATGCTGACCCGGCTGGCCGCCGAACGGGCCTCCGGCGTCCTGGTCCGCGAGCGCGGCACGCTCCACCTCGCCGAGGGCCGGGTGGTGCACGCCGACAGCCCGTCCGCCCCGGGCCTCGACGTCCTGCTCACCGCCCGCGGCACCCTGGACGCCGGCGCCTGGCGGCAGGCGCTGGCCGAGACCGGTGACCGGCACCGCGCCGGCCACCTCCTGGTCGACGACGGGCACCTCACCCCGGGCGCGCTGGAACTGTGCCGGCTGACCGCGCTGTACGACGCCGCGTACTTCGCCCTCGCACCCAGCAGCACGCCGGGCCGCTTCCGCTACAGCACCGAGGACGGCGAGGACGCGGGACCCGCGCCCGCCTGCGGGTGCCCGGTGCCCGTGGCCGCCCTGGAGCGCGAGACCCTCCGCCGCCGGGACATGCTGCACCGCATCTGGCCCGACCCGACGACCGACGAGGGCCCGCTGACCCGGACGCACCGCGCCGCGCCCCCGGCGCCCACCTTCCGCCAGCGGGCGGTCCTGGCCGAGCTGGACGACGTCCGCACGGCGAAGGACATCGCGCGGGAGCTGGGCCGCCCGGCGTTCCACACGCTCGTGGACCTACGGCGCCTGGCGGCGGCCGGCGTGGTCAGACCCCGCCCACCTGCCCCCGCCGAGACACCGGGCACGTCCGAGACACCGGGCACGTCCGAGACACCGGGCACGTCCGAGGCGCCCGAGGCATCCGAGACGCCCGGCACACCGGAAGCACCCGCGGCACCGGACCCGCTCGCGGGAATCCCCGTCGACGTCACCGACCCCCACATCACGCTGCTGAAGAGGCTCAGGGATGCGCTGGAGGCCCTTTGAAAGGCAACGGCAGCAGCAGCGGCCCCGCGCCGAGAGGAGCGACCTGATGGCAGCGGAGGCCGACATCCTGGAGGAGTTGCGCCGGCTCAGAGCCCGCGTGCCCCAGCTCACCGGCGCCCTCGCGACCGGCGCCGACGGTCTCGTCCTGGCCCAGGACACCCCCGGCGTCGACCCGGCGGACGTGGCCGCGCTCGTCACGACCGCCCGGGGCCTCGCCGCGCAGCTGGCCGACGTGACCGGTCAGGGGGACTTCCGCGAGCTGCTCGTGCGCGGGGTCTACGGCTACGTGGCCACCTACGCGGCGGGCCACGGTGCCGTGCTGACGCTGCTCGCCCAGGACCGCGTCAACGTCGGCCGCCTGCACCTGGAGGGCCGGCGGTCGGGAGCCCGTATCGGCGAGCTCGCCGACACCGCGACGGCACCCCTGGCGCCTCCGGCCGCCGCGGCCGACCCGGCCACTCCCGCCAAGCCTCCCGCCAAGGCACCCGCGAAGGCCGCGACCACCGCCCGGACCAGAGCCCCGCGCACACCACGGGCCACCACGACCACGACCACGACGACCACCAACGCACGCACCACAAGCGAAAGTTGAAAGGAACCGAGGAACAGTCATGGCCAACACCGAAACCACACTCAAAGAAGCACTCGCCTCCATCGAGGGCGCCACCGGCGTCGCGCTCGTCGACTACACCAGCGGCATGGCGCTGGGGACGCTGGGGGGCAGCAAGGGCTTCGACCTCAACGTCGCCGCCGCCGGCAACACCGACGTCGTCCGCTCGAAGATGCGCACCATGGAACACCTCGGGCTCAAGGCCCAGATCGAGGACATCCTGATCACCCTCTCCGACCAGTACCACCTGATCCGGCTGATCAGCGGCCGCGGCGGCAACGGTCTCTTCCTCTACCTGGTGCTGGACGCCAAGCGGGCCAACCTGGCGATGGCCCGCCACCAGCTGAAGAGGATCGAAGAGGACCTGGAGGTCTGACCAGGCCTGACTAGACCAGGGCCGCGGTGCGGCGGCGCGCTCCACCCGGGGCCGCGTCGCCGGCCGCGATGCCCGTACTGCGATAGGACGTGACCGTCTTCCCGGCCGGACGGCCGCCGTTCGCCGCGAGCCAGTCGACACGCACCCACAGCAGCGCGTCCTCGGCCTGCTCGCGCCGCCCCAGCCAGGCGGCCTTCAGCCACAGCCCCGTACCGCATCCGGCGAGCAGCATGCCGCCCACGGCGGGCACGGCGAACGCGCTGCCCAGCGCGGCGAGGAAGGCGAGCAGCAGCCACCAGCGGTGCCCCCGGCGCCAGTTGCGCGCGCTCACCGCACGGTCCTGGAGCACGTCGTGCTTCCCGGCGCGGACGGCGGAGCTCGCCAGCCCGGCGTACCGCTTGCGGCCGCGGTACGACACGACGGCCGCGGCGACGACGAACAGGACGGCCCCGGCCATCACCCCGATCCGCCGGCCCGTGATGCCCGGCACCAGTAGGCCGATGCCCGCCGCGAACACGCCGAGCCACCCCATCGGCGCGGCTCCCGCCCGTACCACGACGGCCACCCGAGCCAGTCCCTGACCTCCGCGACCCTCGCGAACTCCGCGTGACACGATCCGCCTCCTCGTCGTCTCAGCACGATTTCTGGTCGCACAGATTAGCGAGGAATCGTGAGACGAGCCTGAGAAGCTGTTGTCCTTCCGGAGTTGAGGATGGCGTTGCAGCTGGGCGGGCGTGGGGCCGTCGGCCCCGTGGGAGTAGTGGCCTGTCGTGCTGTCGCTGCCCGGGAGGTCGTGGATGCCGTCGGTGGTGAGGCTGAGGAACAGCGTGAGCCGGGTGCCACCGAGCACAGTGGAGCGCTTCGAAGTGGCGGTCCTTCGGTCAGGAGCCTTATGGCGCATCCGTGTTGCAGGCTCCCCAGGGGCGTGATCATATCTTCACGAATGCCACAAAGAGGAATTTTCGCCGTGGCAATGAGGGCAGACCGCGCCCCGACCCGGCCTGCCAAGCCCCTAGGAGGCCACATGTCTCACCTCATACGCCGTTCAGCCGCCACCCTTGTACTGGCTGCCACGCCCCTCTTCGCGGCCGTGCCCGCGCAGGCCGCTCCCCAGCAGCAGCTGCCCTGCCAAGCCGCCATCCAGAAGACAGACGGTGACCTGACCAGCACGGTCACCCTCACGGTCGTTTGCAACGTGGACAAGACAGTGGGAGCGAGGATCACCGTCGGGGAGACCGTGCTGCTGGACCTGCAGCAGACCGTGCGCGCCAATGTGGAAGAGCGCCTCACCCTCACCATCCCCCGCGTGCCGCGCGTGTGCGCCACACTGCAGGCCGACGGAGAGGCGACGACGGTCTGCACCCCCTGAAAGCCGCGCTGACAGCCGCGCCGGCAAAGGCTGCTCCGGACGGAACGACAGCGCCGACCGCACCGGAGCAGCAACACCGGGCCGCCTGCCCGGACTTTCCGCCCCCGGACACCGAGTGGCGCTCGCACGACAGCCATACCCCGGTCTTCAGCCGGGCGCCGCTTCCACCACACCGCCGACGAACCTCCAGAACCGGCCAAGGCCCCGGCAGCCACCCGTTCGTACGTGGGCGCCCTCGTCCTGGCGGGTGCCGTCATCGCCTTCCATGGGCCTGCGCGGGGCGCATCGGCGGTGGTGACAGCCCGCCTCTTCTTCTTTCTCACCGGGCCGCGCAGGTGAACGCCTGGGCTCGCTGGTGTCGCGGCAGCTCCGCACCGCATTGACGCCGTCGAAGAGACGGTCCGGTCCGAGTCACCGCTCCTCTGCACCCCATGTGAACGGAGATGCCTGCCGTGCGAATGACCGACATCCAGCATTGCGAGGCCCGGCCGGGCCTCCTCGTCGAGTGGACGCTCGACCAGGAGGCCATCGAGACAGCGACCGGTCTGCCAGAAGACTCCCGACCGCCGGCGTATGTCCAGGAGTCGCACATCCGGACGGCCAAGTCGGTGCGCGAGGACGGCCTGTTCGTTCCGACCTGGCTCGGCACGACGTTCGACATCCCGGGCATGATCGATCTCGACGTACTGCAGGACGCCCTGCGGACCTGGACCCTCCGGCACGAGACGCTGCGCAGCGGCTTCCGCTGGGCCGGCGACGAACTGCGTCGGTTCACGCTCGATGCCGAGGCCGTCGTACTTCATCGCGAGGTGGTCGGCGAGTTCTCCGACGTGGAGAGACTCGTGCAGCACCTCCAAGACCGCTTCGACGTCGCGGCGAACGCGCTCAGCTGGCCGAACTTCATCTACGCGGCGATCGTCCGGGACGACGGCACGAGTGTGTACATGGCCTTCGACCACAGCAACGTCGACGGGTACTCCATCCAACAGATCCCCGCCGAGATCCACGAGCTCTGCGCGGCGGCTGTCGAGGGCCGTCCCGTTCAATCGTCACCGGTCGGCAGTTACGTGGACTTCTGCGAAATCGAGCGGGCAGACGCGGACCGGATCGACGACACGCACGAAATCGTCGCCCGCTGGCGGGAGTTCATCGACCTGTGCGGCGGTGACCTGCCGAACTTCCCCATCGATCTCGGCCTGGATCCCGGCGGCCCGCTACCCACGCAGAAACTCATGCACGACATGCTCGTCGACGCCGACGAAATCGCCGCGTTCGACGAGGCCTGCCGGCCCTTCGGCGGAGTTCCGGCCGGCCTCCTGGCCGCCACGAGCCTCGTCGTCCACAAGATCGGCGGCGAACCCGCCTTCCGGACAGTCGTGCCGTTCCACACACGCGCGAAGTCCGAATGGCGGGACTCCGTGGGCTGGTACGTCGGCGGCGCACCGATCGAGATCCACACGGCACAGGCAGTCGATTTCCGGTGCGTCCTGGATATGGTGCACACCGCGGTGCACGCCAACAGGTCGATGGCCCGCATGCCCATCGGCCGGGTGCTGCGCCTGCTCGGCTCGGACTTCCGCCCGACGTCGCCGGACCTGTACTCGATCGTCTCGTTCATCGACACCCGGCATATCCCCGGATCAGAGCGCTGGACCGAGCTGAAGGCGTACGGCCTGGTCAGAGTGTCCTACGGGGACAGGGTGTGCACCTGGTTCAACAGGCTCCACGAGGGGCTGTACTTCGCCGCCCGCTACCCGGACACCGACATCGCCTACAAGAACATGCGGCTGTATGCCGAGCAGATGCGGGAGGCCATCCTCTCGGTGGCCCGGAACGGCCCCGGCGAGCCCCTCTGACGGGACCGACGTCGGTATCGCCGCGGGCGGTGGCGATCACGGCCGGACGACGGGCGCAGCTCTCCGCCCAGCAGCGGGAGCGGCTGACCGCTCTGGGCGTGAAGACCCACTGAGCGGCCCGTTCCGGCACCGGCGGCCAAGGGTGCCGGGACGGCGTGAGCGGCCTTCCAGCGTGTAGCACGCCACGAAGCCCACACCACCCACAAGATCTCGCCCGAGTCACACGGCGAAACAGGCGCTCAATCCGCGAATCGTCCCCATGAGAGGCCGGGCCCGGACGGACGGCGAGCCGTCGGGCGGAGACGGGTCACGCGGTCACGCGGTCACCGTCACTCCACGAACAGCCCGCGCGCCGCCGCCCTCGCGTCGAACTCCTCCAGCCGCGCCTGCGCGTCCGGCAGGTCGTCGCACATCGCCTCCAGCAGGACGCGGCCCAGCAGCATCGGCGCGCAGGCCGTGTCGAAGGCCAGCCCGGTGCCGACGGCGGCCGGCAGCAGCAGGTCGGAGACCTTGGCGACCGGCGCGAAGGCCGAGTCGGCGACGCTGACGACCGTCAGACCCGCCTCCTTCGCGTACGCCAGGGTGTCCACGACCTCGCGCGGATGCCGGGGCAGCGCGAAGCACAGCAGGGTCGAGGCGCCCGCGCGTACGGCGGCGTCGATCCGGTCGTGGATCATCGTGCCGCCCTCGTTCAGCAGCCGTACGTCCGGATGGACCTTGGCGGCGAAGTACGCGAAGCCGTACGCCTGGGAGGCCGCCGCCCGCAGCCCGAGCACGGGAAGCGGGCGCGAGGCCGCGAGGAGGCGCCCCGCCTTCTGCACGGGCCGCGGGTCGGCCAGCACCTCCGCGAGGTGCCGCAGGTTCTCGATCTCGGCCTCGACGGCCTGCTGGTACTCGTTGTACGACGCCGAGGCGGCCGTCTGTTCGGTGGGCGCGACCTCGCGCAGGTGCCTGCGCAGGGCGGGGTAGCCGTCGAAGCCGAGGGCGACCGCGAAGCGGGTGACGGAGGGCTGGCTGACCCCGGCCAGCTCGGCCAGCTCCACGCTGGACAGGAACGGCACGTCGGCGGCCCGCCGCACCATGCTGTGCGCGATGCGCCGCTGGGTCGGCGTCAGCCGGTGCCCCTCGAACAGTGCCTGCAGCCGCGCGGCGGGGCTGTCCGGCACGGCCACACCCGCGTCCGGCACACCCGCACCCGACTCCGTGTCCACCGCACCCGCCTTCGTGTCCACCGCACCCGCCTCCGTGTCCGCGCTCATGCCTCGCTCCCCCTCCAGATGTCCGTGAACCGGTCGAGCAGTGCGGCCGCCCTCGTCACGTCGTGCGTGAGCGGCCGGTCGGCCGGGTCCTCGTCGAGCACCGACTCGGCGAGTTCCTGCGCGCGGCCCACCGGAAGGTCCGGGTCGGGCCTGAGGTCGCGCTGGCGCAGCGCCCGTACGGCGGCGACGAGTTCGCAGCCGACGACGAGACGGTACGCGCCGCACGCGCGCAGTGTCTGACGTGCGGCGAGCGAGGCGAAGCTGGCCTGTTCCTCGACGCCCCGGGAGAGTACAGCGTGGCCCAGGGAGGCGGGCGCGGAGAAGGCCCGCAGGTCCCCGAGGGCGGCTCCGGCGGCGTACTCGAGGATCATCACGCCGGAGGAGGCGGCCTCGTGGTCGGCGAGGAAGGGCCGCAGCCGCGTGAAGCCGGGCTCGTTCAGGGACGACAGGCGGGACGTGGACAGCCGCGCCACCTGCGTCATCGCCAGCCTGAAGTGGTCCAGGGAGAGGGCGAGTTGGGCCTGGTAGAAGCCGCCGTGGTGGTAGGCGGCCAGGTCCTCGGCGCAGATCAGGGGGTTCTCGGCGGCCGCGTTGATCTCTATCGCGAGGACGTCCTCCAGGGCGTCGGCCGCGTCGTGGGCCGGGCCGTGGATCTGGGGCAGGCAGCGGAAGCCGTACGGGTCCTGGATCCGGCCGAGCGGCGGGGTCGGCCGGTCCGCGGCGCCGATCAGCTCCCGCATCCGGCGGGCGACCTCGCTGGAGCCGCGGTGCGGGCGGGCGGCGTGCACGGGGGCGGCGTACGCCTCGTGCGAGCCGTCCACGGCGAGCAGGGAGAGGGCGCCGACGACCTGGGTGGCCTCCAGCAGGCCGCGCAGTTCGTGCAGGGCGAGGGCGGACTGGCCGAGGGTGAGGGCGTTGCTGCTGATGAAGGCCAGGGCGTCGTTGTTGTCGAGCGGCTGGGCCTCGGGCGCGCCCGTGCCCCGCCAGGGGTGTTCGCCGGCCAGGGCGAGGGCGGCCTGGGCGAGGGCGGCGATGTCGCCGGTGCCGACGGAGCCGAACTCGTTCACGACCGGGTACGCCCCGCTCTCCAGCGCCTCGCACAGGGCCGTGACGACGGTGGGCCTCAGGCCCGCGCCGCCGGCCAGCAGCTGGTTGGCGCGGACGGCGAGCATCGCGCGGACCTGACGGGCCGGGAGTTCCTCGCCGATGGCTCCGGCGTGGCTGCGCAGCAGTCGCAGACCGTGCTCGGCGGCCGCGTCGGTGGGCACGTCCTCGTTCCGGTTGGCGCCGACGCCGGTGGAGCGGCCGTAGACGCGTCCGGTGGCGGCGATCCGGCGGGCGGCGTCCCAGGACTCCTCGACCCGGCGCGTCGCCTCGCTGCCCGGAACGGGCCGCGCGGCCCCGTCGGCGAGGCGTACGACGTCCGCGACGCCGAGGGCGACCCCGTCGAGGACGACCAGCCCCGAGCCGGCAGTCCACGGCGTGTCCACGATCCGAGACGACATCAAGCCCAAAACCTCCTCGACACGGACACCTGATCTTGCTTCCCGGTCATCCGTTACCTCGGATTAACACCGGGGCGTTGTCAACCTATTCATCTACCGAGAATTCTGCATGACGTTATACAGCCGGGCAAGGGACAACTCATGATCCAGTTCGACGCGGTCCACAAGCGCTTCCCCAACGGCACGACAGCAGTCCACGACCTCACCCTCGACATGCCGGAAGGAGGCGTGACCGTCCTCGTCGGATCCTCCGGTTGCGGCAAGACGACCACCCTTGCGGATGATCAACCGGATGGTCGAGCCGACCTCCGGCACCATCCGCGTCGGCGGCAAGGACGTCACCCGGCAGGACGCGGCCGAACTGCGCCGCTCCATCGGGTACGTCATCCAGCAGTCGGGCCTCTTCCCGCACCGCACGGTGCTCGACAACATCGCGACCGTGCCGCTCCTGCTCGGCCACGGCCGCCGCAGGGCACGGGCCCGCGCGGCCGAACTCCTCGAAACCGTCGGCCTCACCGCCGAGTCCGGCCGCCGCTACCCGCACCAGCTCTCCGGCGGCCAGCAGCAGCGCGTCGGCGTGGCCCGCGCGCTCGCCGCCGACCCGCCGGTCCTCCTCATGGACGAGCCGTTCGGCGCGGTCGACCCGGTGGTGCGCACCCAGCTCCAGGACGAACTCGTCAGACTTCAGAAGGAGCTGAGCAAGACCATCGTCTTCGTGACCCACGACATCGACGAGGCGGTCCGGCTCGGCGACCAGATCGCGATCTTCCGCACCGGCGGGCACCTGGTGCAGTGCGCCACGCCCACCGAGCTGCTGGCCCGCCCGGCCGACGACTTCGTCGCCGACTTCCTCGGCGCCGAACGCGGCCTGAAGCTGCTCTCGCTGAAGACCCTCTTCGACGTCCCGCAGGGCCCGGCACCCGAGGGCGGCACCTGGGCCCTCGTCCTCGACGCGGCGAACAAGCCGCTGCTCTGGGCGTCGGAGGACGCCGAGATCCCCGTACGGCCACTCAAGGACGACGACTCGCTCCTCGCGGCACTCAACGAGTCCGTCGCCTCCCCCACCGGCCTGATCGCCCGGGTCGACGCACACGGCGTCCTCACCGGCGTCTCGTCCCGCGACGACATCCACACCCACGCCGGCCAGGCCCACACCCAGGCCCGCACACAGACGGGTGTGGCCGCATGACCATCGACTGGTCGTGGATATCCGGCCACACCGACGACCTCACCACCCTCACGATCTCCCACCTCCAGGCCGCTCTCACCGCCGTCCTCCTCGGCCTGCTGATCTCGCTCCCGCTCGCGGTGCTCGCCCACCGGGCGCGCCCCCTGCGCGGCTTCCTGCTCGGCGCGTCGAACGTCCTGTTCACGATCCCCTCGATCGCGATCTTCGTGCTCCTGCTGCCGGTCAGCGGCCTGACCCGCACCACGACCGTCATCGGCCTGACGGTCTACACCCTGGTCGTCCTGCTCCGGAACACCGTCGAGGGCCTGGACTCGGTCCCCGCCAAGACCAAGGAGGCCGCGAAGGCGATGGGCACGCGCCCCCTGCGCACGCTCCTCACCGTCGAGTTCCCGCTCGCGCTCCCCGTGATCATGGCGGGCGTCCGGATCGCGACGGTCATGTCGATCTCCCTGGTCTCCGTCGCCACCTACATCGGCGACGGCGGCCTCGGCCAGCTCTTCACCGACGGCTTCCAGCGCGACTACCCGACCCCGGTGATCGTGGGAGTGGTCCTCACCCTCCTCCTCGCCGTCGTCGCGGACGCGCTGCTGGTCGCCCTCCAGTACGTCCTCACCCCGTGGAAGAGGCGGCGAGCCTGAGATGTACGAACTCTTCTCCAACCTCGGCGGCTGGCTGACCAGCGGCACCCAGTGGTCCGGCCCGGACGGCATCGCCCACCGCCTCGCCGAGCACCTCCAGTACTCGCTCCTGGCGACCCTCATCGCGACCGTCATCGGCCTGCCGCTGGGCCTGCTGATCGGCCACACCGGCCGCGGCGCGTTCCTCGCGATCAACCTCGCGTCCTTCGGCCGCGCCCTGCCCACCGTCGGCCTCGTCGTCCTGGTCTTCCTGGCCAGCGGCCTGTCCATGACCCCGGTGTACGTCGCCCTGGTCGCCCTCGCGGTCCCCGCGATCGTCACCAACACCTACGCCGGCATGACCGCCGTCGACCCGGACGTGAAGGACGCGGCGCGCGGACAGGGCATGCGCGGCCACCAGGTCCTCCTCCAGGTGGAGTTCCCGCTCGCCCTCCCCCTGATCATGACGGGCCTGCGCCTGGCACTCATCCAGGTGGTGGCCACGGCCACCATCGCCGCCTACGTCTCCTTCGGCGGCCTGGGCCGCTACGTCTTCGACGGCCTCGCCCAGCGCGACCTCGTCCAGGTGCTCGGCGGCGCGGTGCTGGTAGCCGCTGTGGCCGTCGCCCTGGACCTCTGCCTCGCCGGCCTCCAGCGCTTCCTCCTCCGCCACCGCACCGCCTAGGGAACCCCGCCATGAATCGTCGTACGCTCCTCGGCGGCCTCTTCGCGGCCGCCTCCGTCCCCGCCCTCTCCGCCTGCGCGAGCGGCATCACCTCCCTCGACAGCCAGGGCTCCACCTCCGGTGGCGGCGGCTCCAGCAAGGGCGGCGTCACCATCGGCACCGCCAACTTCACCGAGAACCAGGTGCTCGGGTATCTCTACGCGGCCGTCCTCGAAGCGGCCGGTGTGAAGACCACGGTCCGCCCCAACCTCGGCACCCGCGAGATCCTCATCCCCGCCCTCAAGGGCGGCGACATCGACCTCCTCCCCGAGTACCAGGGCGCCCTCCTGCACTACCTGGCCCCCAAGGCGAAGGCCACCGAGGAGGGCGAGATGCAGAACGCCCTCGCCATCGCCCTCCCCGCCGGCCTCCAGGTGCTGCCGTACGGCATGGCCGAGGACTCGGACGCCTTCGTCGTCACGCGGGAGACCGCGAAGAAGTACGGCCTGACCTCCCTCGCCGACCTCAGGAAGGAGAACGGCGAGCTGGTCATCGGCGCCGCGCCCGAGGTGAAGACCCGCCAGGTGGGCGTGGTCGGCCTGAAGGACGTCTACGGGGTGGAGTTCAAGGAGTTCACGTCGCTCGACTCCTCCGGCCCGCTGGTCAAGGGGGCCCTGAAGAAGGGCGACGTGGACGTGGCGAACCTGTTCACCACGGACACCGACATCGTGGCCAACGACTGGGTGGTCCTGACCGACCCGAAGAACCTCATCCCCGGCCAGCACGTCGTCCCCCTCATCGCCGACCGCAAGGCCGACTCCACGGTTCGCAAGGCCCTCGCCGAGCTCGGCAACGTCCTGACCACGGCAGACCTCACCGAACTCAACCGTCAGGTGGACAAGGACAAGAAGGACCCCGAGGACGTGGCGAACGCGTACGCCGAGCAGCACGGGCTGGCGCAGGGGGCCTGAGCACCCCCGCGCGAACCGGGGGGATAACCCCAGTGCGGCGCGCGTCCCGGCTCCTTACCGTGGATCGCATGACCGGAATGGACGCGCGGGACACGGAACTCAAGAAGGAACTCGACGCCACCCTGCAGGCACGCAGGGAACTGGGCGAGGAGTACGAGTCCGCGCTGGTCGACTCGTTCCTGGAGAAGGTCGACCAGCGGATCGACGGCGCCGTGGAGCGCCGGTTGCGCCGGCAGATGGCCGAGCGGCAGATGGTGGTGGCCCGGGGCTCCCGGTCGCCGAAGCCGACCGACTCCTGGGGCGAGCGCTTCGGCTTCGGCATCGTCTCGCTGGTGCTGGCGATCCCGCTGTCCGCGATCGGCGGCGGCATCGGCCACCTCCCGGGCCTGCTCGTCGCCTGGATCGGCATCGTCGGGGTGAACGCCGTGCAGGCGGCCCGCACCAATCCGGGGCTGTTCGGCAGCCGGCGGCGCGGGCCCTCCCAGGACAGTGACTGGGAGGACTGACCCGCCGGCACAGGCTCAGGCCTGCCGGGTGGGCAGCACCATGATCTGCCGCAGGTTGACCCGCCGCGGCCGGCTCGCCGCGTAGGCCACCACGTCGGCGACCTCCTCGGACGCCAGCCCGCCCAGCGTGTCGAACATCCCGTCCAGCTGCCCGGACAGTTCCGCGTTGTCGATGTGGGTCTTCAGCTCGGTGTCCGTCAGCCCCGGCTCGACGTTGGTGACCCGGACGTCACGCGGCCCGAACTCGGTGCGCAGCGACTGGGAGAGGTGGGTCAGCGCGGCCTTGGTGGCGCAGTACACCGCGTAGTGGGGGAACGTGAGGTGCGCGCCGACGGACGAGATGTTCACCAGGTCCGCGGTACGGCCCTCCGCGGCCGTCGCCACCAGGTCGCCGGTGAAGGCGCGGACGACCCTGAGGACGCCGGTGACGTTCGTGTCGAGCATCCGCTGCCACTCGTCGATGCGGCCCGCCTCGATCGGGTTGGGCAGCATGACGCCGGCGGAGTTGACGACCAGGTCGACGGGCCCGTACGCCTCGTGGATCCGGGCCGCGGCCGCCTCCACCGACCCGTCGTCGGTGACGTCCGCGACCACGGCCAGCGCCTGTCCCCCGTCGGCCCGGATCTTCTCCGCGATCGCCTCCAGCCGCTCCGCGCGCCGGGCGAGCAGCGCGACCCGCGCCCCCTGCCCGGCCAGCAGCACGGCGACGGCCTCGCCGATCCCGCTGGCGGCTCCGGTGACGACGGCGGTGCGTCCGGCCAGGTTCTCGTACGACATGAAGGACTCCCGGGTGTTCGGTCGCCGGTCCGTCCGGCGACACCACTCACCCTCGTCCGCGCCGCCCGGGCCACCCAGGGATGAGCTTTTCCTGGGTCTGCCAGTACCAGGCTCCCGGTCCGGCCCTCGCCTAGGCTCGCACCATGGACGGCGAACTCGGAGACTTCCTGCGCTCACGCCGGGCCCGTATCCAGCCCGAGGAGGTGGGGCTGCCCTCCTACGGACGGCGCCGGGTCCCCGGACTGCGCCGCGAGGAGGTGGCACAACTGGCCGGGGTGAGCGTCGACTACTACATCCGGCTGGAACAGGGACGCGGGCCGTCCGTGTCGGACGCCGTCCTGGACGCGGTCGCGCGTGTCCTGCGCCTGGACGAGACGGAGCACGCCTACCTGCGTACGGTGGCCCGGCCGACCCGGCCGAAAGGCCACCGCCCTGCCGCGCCCCGCGTCCGCCCCGGCGTCCAGCTGATCCTGGACGGCATGGAGCGCGTCCCGGCGTTCGTGCTCGGCCGCCGCCTGGACGTCCTGGCCTGGAACGCCCTCGCCGACGCCCTGAGCGGCTTCAGCCTCATGGCGCCCGGTGAGCGCAACGTCGCCCGTCAGGTCTTCCTCGACCCCGCCGCCCGCGACCTGTTCCCGGACTGGGCCGCGGTGGCCGCGGTGAACGTCGCCCAGCTGCATCTGAACGCGGGCCACCACCCCGACGACCTGGGGATGGCCGCGCTGATCGGTGAACTCTCCCTCAAGAGCGAGGACTTCCGCCGGCTGTGGGCGGATCACGAGGTCAGGGAGTGCCGGTTCGGTGTGAAGCGCGTCCGCCACCCGGTGGCCGGACTGCTCACCCTCCCGTACGAGACGCTCACGGTCCCGGCGGACCCGGAGCAGACGATCGTGGTCTACACGCCGGAACCCGGTTCGGAGACGGAGGAGAGGCTGGCGCTGCTGGGAAGCTGGTCGACCAGTCAGGCCCGCTGAGCAGACCCGCTGAACACTCCCGCAGAGCAGACCCGCTGGAAAAGGCTATGCGCGGGGACCGCCGCACCCCCGTTGCCGGGGGGCGGGACGACGGCGGTCCCCGCGAGGGACGCGGGCCGGGTCAGGGCCAGACTCCGCGTCCTAGGCGTCTGTGGAGGTCCGGGAGCCGCTCCGGAGGTCCGTGACGCCGTTTCGGTGCCGGCCTGGGCGGGGAGCCGCTCCCGCCCTGCCGACAACCACTAATGTGCCGGACCCGTGTTAAGCGGGTGCTGCGTGGACGTGACGCCCTCGTACCACTTCTGCGAAGTCCACGCTTCGCGTGTCCCACAGCAAGTTCGCCCTGGACACCCGCAGTTCACCGGACGTTTGCGCTACTTCCCGCCCTTGGCCAGGAAGGCCAGCAGGTCCTGCCGGCTGATGACGCCGGTCGGCTTGCCCTCGACGAGGACGATCGCCGCGTCGGCCGCGCCCAGTACGGACATCAGGTCGCCGACCGGTTCACCGGAGCCGACCTGGGGCAGCGGGGCGGACATGTGCTTCTCCAGCGGGTCCTCGAGCGAGGCACGCTGGGTGAACAGGGCGTCGAGCAACTCGCGCTCGACGACGGAGCCGACGACCTCGGCGGCCATCACGTCCGGGTGACCGGCGCCGGGCTTGACGATCGGCATCTGCGAGACGCCGTACTCGCGCAGCACCTCGATGGCCTGGCCGACGGTCTCGTCCGGGTGCATGTGGACGAGGGACGGGATGGCACCGTGCACCTTGTCGTTGAGGACGTCCGCGACCCGGGCGCTGGGGCCCTCGTCCTCCAGGAAGCCGTAGTCGGCCATCCACTCGTCGTTGAAGATCTTGCTGAGGTAGCCGCGCCCGCTGTCGGGCAGCAGGACGACCACGACGTCGTCCGGCCCGAGCCGCTCGGCGACCTTCAGCGCGGCGACGACGGCCATCCCGCAGGAGCCGCCCACCAGCAGGCCCTCCTCCTTGGCCAGCCGGCGGGTCATCTGGAAGGAGTCCTTGTCCGACACCGCCACGATCTCGTCGGCGACGGTCCGGTCGTAGGCGGTGGGCCAGAAGTCCTCACCGACACCCTCGACGAGGTACGGCCGTCCCGAGCCGCCGGAGTAGACGGAGCCCTCGGGGTCGGCGCCGACGACCTTCACCTTGCCGTCGCTGGCGTCCTTCAGGTAGCGGCCGGTGCCGGAGATGGTGCCGCCCGTGCCCACGCCCGTCACGAAGTGGGTGATCTTCCCCTCGGTCTGCTCCCACAGCTCGGGGCCGGTCGAGTGGTAGTGGGAGAGCGGGTTGTGCGGGTTGGAGTACTGGTCGGGCTTCCACGCACCGGGCGTCTCACGGACCAGCCGGTCGGAGACGTTGTAGTAGGAGTCGGGGTGCTCCGGGTCCACGGCGGTCGGGCAGACGACGACCTCGGCGCCGTACGCCCGCAGCACGTTGATCTTGTCGGTGCTCACCTTGTCGGGGCACACGAAGATGCACTTGTACCCCTTCTGCTGGGCCACGATGGCCAGTCCGACACCGGTGTTGCCACTGGTCGGCTCGACGATCGTGCCGCCGGGCTTGAGCGCCCCGCTCTCCTCCGCCGCCTCGATCATGCGCAGGGCGATGCGGTCCTTCACGGAACCGCCGGGGTTGAAGTACTCCACCTTGGCCAGGACGGTAGCCCGAATGCCCTTGGTCACGCTGTTGAGCCTCACCAGCGGGGTGTTGCCGACGAGGCTGATCATCGAGTCGTGGAATTGCACCGTTGTCTCCGGATGCTTGCAAAAAAGTGGTCGTGATTGGTTCCGCCAGCCTATGGCCTCCCAGGGATCCGTGACGGTCGTTCACTCCCCGTTGAGATTGGGCGACCGTCCGTACGGGGCAAGGAGTGGATGTACGGACACGAGGAGGTGGCGGCGACGCATGACGAGCATGTCGAGGGCGAGGGTGGCCCGGCGGATCGCGGCCGGCGCCGCGTACGGCGGCGGTGGTATCGGTCTGGTCGGCGCGGCGGCGATGGGTCTGGTGCTGGCGGAGGTGCACCTGGCCCGGCGCCAGGTGGGCAACGGGAGGGCGCCGCACGTCCCGCAGGCGGAGGGCCGGTACGGCAGTTCCTACACGACCGCCGGTGAACCGCCCCTGCGCCTGGTGATGCTGGGCGACTCCACGGCCGCCGGCCAGGGCGTGCGCCGCAGCGGCCAGACGCCGGGCGCGCTGCTGGCGTCGGGGCTCGCGGCGGTGGCCGAACGCCCGGTGGTCCTCCGAAACGTCGCCCTCCCCGGGGCGACCTCCGACGACCTGGACCGCCAGGTGGCGCTGACGCTGGCGGACCCGGCCCGGATCCCGGACGTCTGCGTGATCATGATCGGCGCGAACGACGTGACCACCCGGATGCCGCCGACCCGTTCGGTGCGCCATCTGTCGTCGGCGGTACGACGGCTGCGCACGGCCGGCGCGGAGGTCGTGGTCGGCACCTGTCCCGACCTGGGCACGATCGAGCCCGTCCAGCAGCCGCTGCGCTGGCTGGCCCGCCGGGCCTCCCGGCAGCTGGCGGCCGCGCAGACGATCGGCGCGGTCGAGCAGGGCGGCCGTACCGTCTCGCTCGGCGACCTGCTGGGTCCCGAGTTCGCGGCGAACCCGCGCGAGCTGTTCGGCCCGGACAACTACCACCCCTCGGCGGAGGGCTACGCCACCGCGGCGATGGCCGTCCTGCCGACGGTGTGCGCCGCGCTGGGCCTGTGGCCGGCCGAGGAGGAGCGTCCGGACGCCTCCCGCCACGAGGGATTCCTGCCGGTCGCGCGGGCCGCCGCCGAGGCGGTGTCGGAGCCGGGCACGGAGGTCGCGGCCGCGATGCCGACCGGGCCGAAGGGGCCGTGGGCACTGCTCAAGCGGCGCCGTAGGCGGCGGGTCGCGGCGGTCGAACCGGAGACCCAAGCAAGCGCTTAGTAAATTGCGGTCAGGGTCACACTGCCCGAAGCGTGACCCTGACCATACGTACGGGTAACTTCCCACACAGCCCTGCACAACCCCGTACGTCAATGGAGCCGTCATGCCCGAAGCCGTGATCGTCTCGACCGCCCGCTCCCCCATCGGCCGCGCTTTCAAGGGCTCCCTGAAGGACCTGCGCGCCGACGACCTCACCGCCACGATCATCCAGGCCGCCCTGGCCAAGGTCCCCGAGCTGGACCCGAGGGACATCGACGACCTGATGCTCGGCTGTGGTCTGCCCGGCGGCGAGCAGGGCAACAACCTGGGCCGCATCGTCGCCGTACAGATGGGGATGGACCACCTCCCCGGCTGCACGGTCACCCGGTACTGCTCCTCCTCGCTCCAGACGAGCCGCATGGCCCTGCACGCCATCAAGGCCGGCGAGGGCGACGTGTTCATCTCGGCCGGTGTCGAGATGGTCTCGCGCTTCGCGAAGGGCAACTCCGACAGCCTCCCCGACACGCGCAACCCCTTCTTCGCCGAGGCCGAGGCCCGCACCGAGGCCGTCGCGCAGCAGGAGGGCACCACCTGGCACGACCCGCGCGAGGACGGCCTCGTCCCGGACGCCTACATCGCGATGGGGCAGACCGCCGAGAACCTGGCCCGCTGGAAGGGCGTCACCCGCCAGGACATGGACGAGTTCGGCGTCCGCTCCCAGAACCTCGCCGAGGAAGCCATCAAGAACGGCTTCTGGGAGCGCGAGATCACCCCGGTGACCCTCCCGGACGGCTCGGTCGTCTCCAAGGACGACGGCCCGCGCGCCGGCGTCACCCTGGAGGGCGTCCAGGGCCTCAAGCCGGTCTTCCGCCCCGACGGCATGGTCACCGCCGCCAACTGCTGCCCGCTGAACGACGGCGCCGCCGCCCTCGTCATCATGAGCGACACCAAGGCCCGCGAGCTCGGCCTGACCCCGCTCGCCCGCATCGTGTCCACCGGCGTCTCCGGCCTCTCCCCCGAGATCATGGGCCTCGGCCCGGTCGAGGCGTCCCAGCAGGCGCTGCGCCGCGCCGGTCTCGGCATCGGCGACATCGACCTGGTCGAGATCAACGAGGCGTTCGCCGCGCAGGTGATCCCCTCCTACCGCGACCTCGGCATCGACCCCGAGAAGCTGAACGTCAACGGCGGCGCCATCGCGGTCGGCCACCCCTTCGGCATGACCGGCGCCCGCATCACCGGCACGCTCATCAACTCCCTCCAGTTCCACGACAAGCAGTTCGGCCTGGAGACGATGTGCGTCGGCGGCGGCCAGGGCATGGCGATGGTCATCGAGCGCCTGAGCTGACCAACCCCCCGTGGTCACGCGGGGACCCAGCGTCACACTTCGGCCCAGAACCCTTGAACCACCCGGGTTCTGGGCCGATTTGTGATCCAATCTCCCTCAGGATGTGACCTATCTCCCTTCGAAGAGGGAGGTGTGCAGGTCAGGGCCACTTCACCCCCGACACCAGCCCCAAACGCATGCCCGTTTCGTGACGTTACGCACTGACAGCGGGTTAGTCCGCCCTTCAAGCTGATGTAGGAAGTCGGGGGTCGACTTTGAACCGGGAGTACGTCAGTGAGCGCCATGCCGATCGCCTTGCTGGTCACCACGGTCGCCACGGGCGCCGTGGGCGTCGCCGTCCTGCGCACCCTCATGGTGCTGCGCCGGCAGGTCGCCGCCCTGCACGCCGAGCTCGCCGAGGGGAACGCCGCCGCGGCGCGGGGCCGGGTGCCGGCCGCCCGCCACTTCACCGACGTCGACGAGATACGTGCCGCCGTGGCCGAGGCCCTCGCCGAGGAGCGTGAGCGCGAGCTCGCCGAGGCGCGTGCCTTCTGGGCCGCGCAGGAGGCCCGTGACGCCTCCGACGCGCCCTCCCTGCTGGGTCTGCCCGACAGTGAGCTGTTCCTGCCCCGGCAGGCCGATTTCGTGGGCCTGGAGCCGGTCGCCGAGCACGGCGCCGATGCCGACGAGTGCGCGGGCGGCCACGCCCCCGGCGGAGAGTCCGCGGAACTGGCCGCGGCCCGCCGCCGCCACCCCTCCCACCCGGACTTCGTGCCGGTCTCGTCGCCGGTCGTGAACGACCACGAGCGCACGGTGGCGACGCTGGAGGAACTGGCCGCGTCCCAGGTCGAACTCGCCGACGTCCGCCCGGGCCCCCTGGGCACCCTCGACGTCTACGTCTTCGCCGACGGCACCACCCTGTGCATGACGCCGGGCCACCGCGAGACGGCGGAACGCCTGGCGTCGGCCCTGCACGCCGGCCAGACACCGACCCTGCTGGGCGGCTCGGGCATCTCCGGGGCCTACACCCTGACCTTCGCGTGCGGCGAGGAGAACGTCTACATCCTGGCCGACCGGGTCATAGCGTCCCTCTAGGGCTCACACGGGCTCACACGCCCGCCCGCTTCTGCGCTTCCTCCACCAACCGCACCGCGTCATCGACCTGGCCCTCGTCCGTGAGTACGAGGGCCAAGTCATGTACGGCGACGGTGATTTGATCGGCTGCGGCGAACATCCCCGCGTCCGGCATCTGCCGGGGCTCGGTCCCGGGTTCCTCCACTTCCTGCGCCCACCGGGCGAACTCCCTGGCCAGCCCCAGAGCCTCAGCGGCAGCGCCCCGCTGCAGACGGCTCTGCGGGGCGGCCCGAAGACGATCGGCGAAGTGATCCACCGCACGGCACAGACGCGTCGTATCCACCACGCCGCGAGCGTACGCGTCCCACCGGGACTGTTGCCAACGGGCGAACGCTCAGGCACGGTGACCTGAAGGACCGGCTTACATCCCCTTTGCGTCCGGAGGCGCCGATGTCCCACGTCCTCTCCGAGGAGACCCACCGCAACATGCTCGCCCGCATCCCCCATTGCACCGGTCGTGAAGTGTCCGACTGGCTCCGCACTGTCGAAGACGGCCCTTCTCTCTTCCGCTTCGAGGAGAAGGTCAGCTGGCTTCGCCACGAACACGACCTCGCGTACGGCCACGCGAAGGCGATCGTCCACGAGTACGACCTGAGGAGGGCGGCGCGCAAACTCCTCTAGGCGCGCACACGAAAAGGGCCCCGGGACGGAACCCGGGGCCCTTTCACGCACGCGGTGCGTGTCAGTCGCTGCTGTTGAGGATCGCGATGATCCTCAGGAACTCCATGTAGATCCAGACCAGCGTGAGCGTCAGCCCGAAGGCCGCCAGCCACGCCTCCTCGCGCGGCGCGCCGTACGCGATGCCGTCCTCGACCTGCTTGAAGTCCAGGGCGAGGAAGCAGGCGCCGAGCAGGATGCCGACGACGCCGAAGATCACGCCGAGCGGGCCGCTGCGGAAGCCGAGGCCGTCACCGCCGCCGAAGACGGCGAACAGCAGGTTCACCATCATCAGCAGGACGAAGCCGAGCGCGGCCGCCATCACGAAGCCGTAGAACCGGCGGTTGACGCGGATCCAGCCCGCCTTGTACGCCACCAGCACGCCGGCGAAGACCGCCATGGTGCCGATCACGGCCTGCATGGCCGCGCCGTCGGCGATCCGGCTGTCGACGATGTTGGACAGGACGCCGAGGAAGACACCCTCGAACGCGGCGTACGTCAGGATCAGCGCGGGCGAGGCCTTGCGCTTGAAGGACTGGACGAAGGCCAGGACCATGCCGATCAGCGCGGCGCCGATGCCGATGCCGTACGAACGGCTGATGTTGGCGTCGTCGACCGGCAGCAGGGCCCAGGCGAGCGCGGCCGTGACGATCAGGACGCCGAGCGTGGTGCCGGTACGCAGGACGACGTCGTCGATCGTCATGCGGCCGGTGGTGACCGGGGCCTGCGGCGGTGCGCCGTGCTGAAGGTCCTGCTGCGCGTACGGGTTCTGCGCGTACGGGTTGCCGGCCTGCGGCTGCGCGTACGGGTTGCCCTGGGTGCCTACAGCTGCGCCCCCGGCCTGCGGCGCGGTGTTGAAGCCCGCGTAGCCGTTGTCGCGGCTGAACCCCCGTCGCGAGAAGACCGGGTTGCTGCTCCTCATTTCACTCCTCCATGGCCACCGTGTGTGGGCCTTGGGCTCAAGAGTAATAGGTAGGCAAAGGAATGACCCTAGTGCTTGGGGAGGATCTTTCCCTCGTTGTGCTGCGCAACACGCTACGCGGCCCCATGATTCCCGCGCACGGCGGTCCTCACTCTTCCGCGCCCCGCCTCACCCGAACGGGAAACCCGTGTACCCCTCGGCCAGATCGGTCTCGGCGGCCCGGGAGGACGCGAGCCGCTCCAGCCGGGCGAGCTGGAGGCGGTCCTCGAAGGGCGTGGCGCCGGGGGCCCGGTGCAGGAGGGTCGTCATGTCGTAGGAGAACCGCTCGGCCTGCCAGACGCGACGCAGGCAGGTCTCGGAGTAGGCGTCGAGCAGTTCGTCCGAGCCGGTCTCCTGCTGGTACGCCAGCGCCCTCGCGAAGGTGACGACGTCGCCGACGGCGAGGTTGAGGCCCTTGGCTCCCGTGGGCGGCACGATGTGGGCCGCGTCCCCGGCCAGGAAGAGGCGGCCGTGCCGCATCGGCTCGTGGACGTAGGAGCGCATCGGGGTGACCGACTTCTGGGTGATCGGGCCGCGCTCCAGGCGCCAGTCGTCGGCTGTCTCGAAGCGGCGCTCCAGTTCCGCCCAGATGTCGTCGTCGCGCCACGCCTCGGCGTCGGTGCCCTCCGGCACCTGGAGGTAGAGCCGGGAGACGGACGGGGAGCGCATGGACAGGAGGGCGAAGCCGCGGTCGTGGTGGGCGTAGACCAGCTCGTCGTGGGAGGGCGGGACGTCGGCGAGGATGCCGAGCCAGCCGAACGGGTACGTCCGCTCGAAGGTCCGGGACACCGGGGCGGGTACCGCCGTGCGGGCCACTCCCCAGAAGCCGTCGCAGCCGACGACGTAGTCGCACTCCAGGACGTCCTCGACGCTCTCGTGCCGGAACCGGACGCGCGGGCTGCCGCTGTCGGCGCCCTCGACGGCCAGCGCCTCCGCCTCGAACAGCAGCGGGCCGCCCTCCTTGAGCTGGAGGGCGATGAGGTCCTTGCAGACCTCGGTCTGGGCGTAGACCATCACCGACCGGCCGCCGGTGAGGGCGGGGAAGTCGACGCGGTGGCGCTTCTTGGCGTACCGAAGCTCTATGCCGTCGTGGCGCAGGCCCTCGCGGTCCATGCGTTCCCCGGCGCCGGCCGCGCGCAGTACGTCCACCGTGCCCTGTTCCAGGATTCCGGCCCGCTGCCGCTGTTCCACGTAGGCGCGGTCGCGGCTCTCCAGGACGACCGCGTCGATGCCGGCGTTGTGGAGCAGCCGGGCGAGGAGGAGGCCGGCGGGGCCCGCTCCGATGATGCCGACGGTGGTGCGCATCGACCAGCCTCCCTGTTGCGATCCTTGTTCGCGTGGTGAAGTTTTCTTCACTGAGTCCGCGACATGAGTTTCCGACCGCATGCGCCCGCTGTCAACGGTCGAGCGGTGAACTCTTCAATGGAGGGTGCACAGGTCTCGGAAGTGCCCGGAGCCGGACTTGAACCGGCACGCCCGCGAAGGGGCAGCGAGGTTTAAGCTCGCCGTGTCTGCATTCCACCATCCGGGCAGGCCATGGGCTCCGCATCGAGGTTCCGAGCCTAGCGGGATACTTCCCCGCAACATCGGCAGGGCGGACCCATGTTGTCTTATTTTATTGATGCCTGAGGGGGCATCAGCACCCGGTACAGGCCATCCACACTTGCCAACAGCCTTGCGCGCGCCCCCCGGCCCCGCATGCGGAATGACGGAATTTCACCGCCCGAACGAGGGGGCTCCACCTGTTCTCTGCATGAGTCAGGGGTGACTGTCATCCCCAGGTATGACACGGCGGCCCCCGGTCCGACCCGAGGCTGCCTTCAGAACCGGAACAGCGGGTGACTACACGGCGGCTCGCGGCCCGGACGATGGATGTCGTCCCTCCGACCATCCCTCGTCCTTCTGGAGTGCCCACTCGTGACCACCGCATCCATCGCCGGCCGGGCCACCACCGTGGCCGCGCGTGCCACGGATCTGTCGAAGATCTACGGACAGGGCGAGACCCAGGTGGTCGCCCTCGACCGGGTCTCCGTCGACTTCCGGCAGGCCGAGTTCACCGCGATCATGGGCCCCTCGGGGTCCGGCAAGTCGACCCTGATGCACTGCGTGGCCGGCCTGGACTCCTTCTCCTCCGGTTCGGTGCGCATCGGCGAGACCGAACTGGGCTCACTGAAGGACAAGCAGCTGACCAAGCTGCGCCGGGACAAGATCGGCTTCATCTTCCAGGCGTTCAACCTGCTGCCGACCCTGACGGCCCTGGAGAACATCACCCTCCCGATGGACATCGCGGGCCGCAAGCCGGACAGGCAGTGGCTGGAGAAGGTGATCGGGATGGTCGGCCTGGCCGACCGTCTCAGCCACCGACCCTCCCAGCTGTCCGGCGGCCAGCAGCAGCGCGTCGCCGTGGCCCGCGCCCTGGCGTCCAGGCCCGACATCATCTTCGGCGACGAGCCGACCGGAAACCTCGACTCGCGCTCCGGCGCCGAGGTGCTGGGCTTCCTGCGCAACTCCGTACGGGAGCTCGGACAGACGGTGGTGATGGTGACCCACGACCCGGTGGCGGCGGCGTACGCGGACCGGGTGGTGTTCCTGGCGGACGGGCGGATCGTCGACGAGATGCACGGCCCCAGCGCGGAGTCGGTCCTCGACTTCATGAAGCAGTTCGACGCGAAGGGCCGTACCAGCTGATGTTCCGCACCGCCCTGCGCAACGTACTCGCGCACAAGGCCAGACTGCTCATGACCGTGCTCGCCGTGATGCTCGGCGTGGCCTTCGTGTCCGGGACCCTGGTCTTCACCAACACCATCTCCGAGGCCTACCAGAAGAGTTCGGCCAAGGGCTTCGACCAGGTCGACGTGGCCGTGGAGGCCGAGCTCCAGGAGGACAAGGGCGACACCGTCGGCAAGAGGGCCGAGCTGACCGAGGCGCTGCTCGACCAGAGCGCGAAGGTTCCGGGGGCCGCCTCCGCCATCGGCGTCGTCAACGGCTTCACCGCCATCGCCGACAAGGACGGCAAGCTGATCGGCGGCGGTTTCCAGTCGCAGGGCGGCAACTACTGGGGCGCGAAGGACCCCCGGTATCCGCTCGTCAGCGGGCACACGCCGAGCGGCAGGAACGAGGTCCTCATCGACTCCGAGACCGCGAGGCGCGCCGGATACGAGGTCGGCGACACCGTGCGGATCTCGGTGAACGGCCCGGTGCTCGACCCGAAGATCACCGGCATCTTCACCACCGACGACGGCAACGTCGCCGCCGGCGGCAGCCTCGCCCTCTTCGACACGGCCACGGCCCAGCAGCTGTTCGGCAAGACGGGCACGTACGACCAGATCGACGTCACGGCCAAGGCGGGCGTCAGCCAGACGGCGCTGAAGGCCGCACTGGACAAGGCGCTGCCGAAGGACACCGTCGAGACCACGACCGGACAGGAACTGGCCGACAGTCAGGCGGAGGCGATCTCCGCCTCGATGTCCGGCCTGAAGCAGGGGCTGCTGGTCTTCGCGGGCATCGCGCTGTTCGTCGGCACGTTCATCATCGCCAACACCTTCACCATGCTGGTCGCCCAGCGCACCAAGGAACTGGCCCTGCTGCGGGCCGTCGGTGCCTCGCGCCGGCAGGTCACCCGCTCCGTCCTCCTCGAGGCGTTCGTGGTCGGCGTGGTCGCCGCGGTGACCGGCCTGGCCGCCGGTGTCGGCATCGGGGCCGGGCTGCGGTCGCTGATGGGCTCGCTCGGCGCGACCGTCCCCGACGGGCCACTGCTCGTCACGCCCGGCACGGTCCTCACGGCCCTCGCGGTCGGTGTCCTGGTCACCATGCTGGCGGCCTGGCTGCCGGGCCGCCGGGCGGCGAAGATCCCACCGGTGGCGGCGATGAGCAGCGTGCACGCACCGGCGACCGGCAAGTCGCTGGTGCTGCGCAACACGCTGGGCGCGCTGTTCTCGGGGGCGGGCATCGCGGTCGTCCTCGCGGCCACGACGATGTCCGGCTCCGACGGCCAGGCCCCCATGGGTCTGGGCGCCGTCCTCCTGATCATCGGCGTCTTCATCCTGACCCCGCTGCTGTCCCGCCCGCTGATCGCGGCCGCGGCACCGGTCCTGCGCGTGTTCGGCGTCTCGGGCAAGCTGGCCCGCCAGAACTCGGTGCGCAACCCGCGCCGTACGGCCGCCACGGCCTCCGCCCTGATGATCGGCCTCACCCTCATCACCGGCATGACGGTGATGGCGGGCAGTCTGCAGAAGGCGATCGACAAGATGGCCTCGGCCGCGATCCGCGCGGACTACGTGGTGTCCATGGCGAACGGCAACGAGCTGTCCCCGGACGTCGAGAAGAAGCTGGGCCGGGTCGACGACGTCACCGCCACCAGCCCGCTGCGCAACGCGCCCTCCCGGATCGACGGCGAGACCGAGTACCTCACCGGCGTCACCGGCAGCGCGATCACCGAGCTGACCGAACTCAAGGTGGACAGCGGCACCTTCAAGGTGGGGGGCACACAGGTCGTCGTGGACGACAGGACGGCCACGTCGCACGGCTGGAAGGCCGGTTCGCGTTTCACCGTCGCCTACGAGGACGGCAAGAAGCAGGAACTGAGCGTCGCCGGGGTCTACGAGGGCAACGAGATGATCCAGGGCATCATCCTGGACAACGCCACGCTCTCCCCGCACCAGACCGACCCGGCCGACATGCAGGTGATGGTCAAGACGTCCGACGGCGCGTCGAGCGCGACGAAGGACGAACTGGAGAAGGCCCTCGGCTCCAACCCGGCCATCAAGGTCCAGGACAAGAAGGACCTCTCCAACGAGATCGCGCAGATGTTCACGCTGATGCTGAACATGCTCTACGGCCTCCTGGCCATGGCCGTGCTCGTCGCGGTCCTCGGCGTCATCAACACCCTGGCCATGTCGGTCTTCGAACGCTCCCAGGAGATCGGCATGCTCCGCGCCATCGGACTGGACCGCAAGGGCATCAAGCGGATGGTCCGCCTGGAGTCCCTGGTCATCTCCCTCTTCGGCGGGGTGCTCGGCATCGGCCTCGGCGTGTTCTTCGGCTGGGCGGCCGGGGAACTCCTCGGCACGAGCCTGGCGACGTACGAACTCGTCCTGCCGTGGGCCCGGATGGCGCTCTTCCTGCTCCTGGCGGCGACGGTCGGCGTTCTCGCGGCGCTGTGGCCGGCCCGGCGGGCGGGCCGGCTGAACATGCTGACGGCGATCAAGTCGGAGTAGCGGTACGGCAGTCGGGGCCCCGTCCTTCTCACCAGGACGGGGCCCCGGTCGTGCGTGCGCTCAGTTCCAGGTACGGGACCGCAACGGCAGCCCCGAGACACCGGACTCGGGAGTCCGGACGGCGAGGACCTGGTTGACGCCGATGCGGTTGTGCTCGAAGGCGAGCGCGGAGGCGGCCATGTACAGCCGCCAGACCCGGGCCCGCCCGGCACCGGCGAGCCGGACCGCACGCGCCCACTCCCCCTCCAGGTTGGTGACCCAGCGGCGCAGGGTGAGGGCGTAGTGCTCACGGATCGACTCGACGTCCCGCACCTCGAAACCAGCGCGTTCGAGCTGGGTGACGGTGGTGCCGACGGGGGCGAGTTCGCCGTCCGGGAAGACATAGGAGTCGATGAACTCGTCGACGCTGTACGCCGCCTCGTCGTCCCGTTCGGGCCGGCGGGCGATCTGATGATTGAGCAGCCGCCCTCCGGGCTTGAGGAGCCGGCGGAGCACCTCGGCGTACTCCAGGTACCGCTCGGCCCCGACATGTTCGGCCATCCCGACGGAGGAGATCGCGTCGTACGGTCCGTCGTCCACATCCCGGTAGTCCTGTACCCGGATCTCGACTCGGTCGGTGAGTCCCCCGTCGGCGACGCGCTTACGGGCGTAGGCGGCCTGCTCCTGGGAGAGCGTGATGCCGACGACGCTCACGCCGTGCTCGCGGGCCGCGTGGATGGCCATCGAACCCCAGCCGCAGCCGACGTCGAGGAGCCGTTGGCCGGGTGCCAGGCCGAGCTTGCGGGAGATGAGTTCGAGCTTGTCGCGCTGGGCGGTTTCGAGGGTGCCGCCGTCCGCCTCGGGGGCCGGCCAGTAGGCGCAGGAGTACACCATGCTGGGCCCCAGGACGATCTCGTAGAAGTCGTTGCCGACGTCGTAGTGGTGGCTGATGGCCCGCTTGTCGGTGCGTTTGGTGTGCAGGTGGCGGCGGGGTCTGCGGACCTCCTCGCGGGGCGGGGCGGGCGGCAGCGGGGGGCCCGCGAGGGCGACGAGTCCGCGTACGGCGGCCCGCACCTCGGGGTCGCGCAGGGAGCGGACGACCCCGCGGGCGTCCCCGTCGCGCTCCCAGACGAGGCCCGAGATCAGGTCGAGGGCGGCGTAAAGGTCCCCTTCGACGTCCAGGTCCCCGGCGACCCAGGCGCGGGCCAGACCCAGTTCGCCCGGCTTCCACAGCAGCCGACGCACGGCCCGGCGATTGCGCACGACGAGTGTCGGCGCGCCCGGCGGCCCCGCCTGCGAACCGTCCCAGGCGCGAATGCGCACGTGCAGCGGCACACCCAGCAATTGTTCGACGAGGCTCTTGAGCCGCAGCGCGGCGTCTGCCATGGCGTACACCTCCGTGACGAGGAAATCCCGGAATGTCCAACACCCACGTAAACACCTATGGGGCCGGGACGCAGTCCCCCGTTCGCGTTACGGCTTCGCAAAATGCGTGCACACCGCATGGACTTTGCTCGCCGGCCGCCCGTCGCCCACCCCGCGTCAGGTCGGGTCGGGTCGGGTCGGCTCGGGTCGCGGGCCGGGAACGCCGAAGGGGCCGCCCGCACCACGGATGGCGGGCGGCCCCTTCGGGGCGTTCAGTGACCGGAGGTCAGGAGGCCTTGGCCTGCTCGGCCTTGGGCTTCTCCTCGGCCTTGCTCGCGGCGGCGACCGGCGCCGGCTTGGCGGCCTCGTAGAACTCCTCGCGGGGAGTCTCCAGGGCACCGAGGGCGACGACCTCGCGCTTGAGGAACATGGCGAGCGTCCAGTCGGCGAAGACGCGGATCTTGCGGTTCCAGGTCGGCATGGCCAGACCGTGGTAGCCACGGTGCATGTACCAGGCGAGACGGCCCTTGAGCTTGATCTTCATCTTGCCCATGACGATCATCGCGACGCCCTTGTGGAGGCCCAGACCCGCGACCGCACCCTTGTTGGAGTGCGAGTAGTCCTTCTGCGGGAAGCCACGCATACCGGAGATCACGTTGTCACCGAGGACGCGCGCCTGACGGAGGGCGTGCTGCGCGTTCGGGGGGCACCAGGCGTTCTCGTTGCCCGCCTTGCGGGCGGCGATGTCCGGGACCTGGGCGTTGTCGCCCGCGGCCCAGATGTAGTCCGTGCCCTTGACCTGGAGGGTCGGCTCGCAGTCGACGTGACCGCGGGGGCCCAGCGGGAGGCCGTAGCGACCGAGGGCCGGGTTCGGCTTGACGCCGGCCGTCCACACGATGGTGTTGGAGTCGACCTCCAGGCCGTTCTTCAGCACCACGTGGCCGTCGACGCAGGAGTCCATGGAGGTGGAGAGGTAGACCTCGACCCCACGGCCCTCCAGGTGCTCCTTGCCGTACTGGCCGAGCTTGGGGCCGACCTCCGGCAGGATCTTGTCGGCGGCGTCGACGAGGACGAACCGCATGTCCTCGCGGGAGACGTTGTTGTAGTACTTGGCCGCGTCGCGGGCCATGTCCTCGACCTCGCCGATGGTCTCCGCGCCCGCGAAGCCACCACCGATGAAGACGAAGGTGAGCGCCTTGCGGCGGATCTCCTCGTCGTTCGTGGAGTCGGCCTTGTCGAGCTGCTCGAGGACGTGGTTGCGCAGGCCGATGGCCTCCTCGATGCCCTTCATACCGATGCCCTGCTCGGCGAGGCCGGGGATCGGGAAGGTGCGGGAGACCGCGCCGAGCGCGATGACCAGGTAGTCGAAGGGCAGCTCGTACGCCTCGCCGACCAGCGGGGAGATCGTGGCGACCTTGCGGTCCTGATCGATGGTGGTGACCCGACCGGTGAGGACCTCCGCCTTGGGCAGCACGCGTCGCAGCGGGACGACGACGTGGCGCGGGGAGATGCTGCCGGCGGCGGTTTCGGGGAGGAAGGGCTGGTAGGTCATGTACGACCGGGGGTCGACGACCGTGACGGTCGCCTCGCCGTAGCGCATCTTCTTCATGATGCGCCGAGCTGCGTACAGGCCTACGTACCCACCGCCTACTACGAGGATCCTGGGACGCTCCGTGGTGCTCATGCCATCGAGTATCCACCCGTCCCAGGGGGGTCGCTCGTGCGCCCCTTCACAAGCTTCCTGGCCGTGTGTGCTATCCTCCGCCGCTCGCGTGATCCACGTCATGGCGCCGAGTAGGAACCAGCGTGTAGGGCGCGGCGTTGTCAATGCCGCGTGAGCTGCCTCTCTGACCCTGAACCCACTCCGTGAGACCCCCGAAACGCACCCCTCAAGCACCTCCGTCACACACCCACGCCCGCCCCTTTTGAACACGTTCAGACGGGCGTTGGGGCCCCGGAAGGGTCAACGGCGGCATCTTCGTCCCTCAGCAGGGCCGAATTCCTTGTGAAGAACTTCACGAACTTTCTCGGCGGGGTGGCACGGAGTGCCCCACGACGGCCCCTCAGCCATGCTCAAACGGGCATCCGACCTGCTCAGCAGAGTGCCACCGAGCAGCGGCGACCGGTGCGCGGCGCCCTCTCATTCGCGTGCGCCGAGCCGATGCTCAGTGCGCGTCGAGCAGATGCGCGGAGGCGAGTCGCAGCACATCGCGCAGGATCGGCGGAGTGGCCCACGGGACCACGGAGCGCAGACCGGCGACGGACCGCGCGTCCGCGTCGAGGAGCAGAGCCGCGTGCGACTCCGCGATCAGCGCGGGAAGCAGGTGCGCGCAGCCGCCCGGGTGCTCGCTGGTCACGCCCGCGAGCACCCCCTCCTCGAAGGTCCCGTACTCGTCCGACTCGACCCACCAGGAGAAGTCCCGCAGGTGGGCGTACCGCAACTCCGCCTCCCAAGCGGACATCGGGAGGTCCTCGAACCGGGCGATCCCCTCGCGCTGCGAGGTACGCAGCCGGAGGGCCGTGTCCGTGAGGAAATCCGACCGGTTCCGGCCCCCCGCGGCCTCGTCGAGCCTCTGGAGGAAGCCCGGCGGCAGGTCCCGGCCCGGAGCGGCCCGCAGATCCTCGGCGAGGAGATCGAGAAGGGCTGCCAAGGTGGCGTTCGGCATGGCCCACCGTGCGGCGGCGCAGCTGTCGAGTGTGCGGTTGACGCGGGCGATCTCGTCGGCGAACGGTGCCGTCCCGCCTCGCTCGCGGGCCGAGGCGAGGACCTCCAGGAGGCCCGCCACGATCCCGTTGTCGAAGACGGCACCGGTGTAGGTAGTCACGGCCGGCCGCTGCTCCTTTCCGCTTCCAGCCTCGCTCGCCGACGGCTGTCCGTCCGGGAAGGTACGCGGTCGCGAACGCCTGGGCCGCCGTGCCCTGTCCGCCGGCGTCCTCCGGATACTCCTTGAGAGCGGTGACGAGGTCCTTGGCCGCCTTGTCGAACGGGGTCTGCTGACCCGCGAAGCCGCCCGCCACCTGACGCAGGTGGGACGGCTTGACGTCGATGGTGCCGCCGCCGGACGGCGGCGGGTGCCCATCAGGCCGCTCCCCAGCCGCGCAGCACCGCCCGGTGCGCGGCCGAGTAGGTGGTGTGGCCGGTGGTGACGACCTCGTGCAGCCACTTCTGCGCCGCCCGGAGTTCCTGCGCGGAACGATCCCACTCCTCGAGCTTGTCGACGAATGTCGCGCGGGTCTCGCCGCTCCAGGACAGCACGACCGGCGCCAGCCGGTCGTAGAGGTCGTCGAGCCAGGGGAGTCGGGAATCAGGCGAGGGACCACGCGATGCCGTCGAGCATCGCCCACGAACGCGACTCCCCGAACATGGTCGCGTGTACACGCATTCGCGTACACTGATCCCATGACTGAGAACACCGTGACCGTGCGGGAAGCCCGCGCCCACCTCGCCGACCACATCAACCGGGCCGAGGAAGGCGTTCCGACCGTCATCACGCGTAACGGCGCTCCGGTGGCAGCCGTGGTTCCGATCGCCGACTTCGAGGCACTGGAGGAAGCGGCCGACGTCATGCTGGCGCGCGAAGCCGAAGCGGTGCTGGCCGAGGGCGGTCCCACAGTGACGATGGCCGAGCTGTTGGCGGACCTGTTCACCGAGCAGGACGACGATGCGGCGTGAAGTACGCCTTCCGGTTCACCACGGCGGCGCAGCGGCAACTCCGGGCTGTCAGCCGGCCCGACGCCATGCGCATCCTGACCGCGCTGACCGCACTCGGTGACGACCCGTACCGCCAGGACGCCGACATCAGGAAACTCACCGGCCCGTCCGGGCTCTACCGGCTCAGGGTCGGCAGCTACCGGGTCGCCTACCAGATCAACGACGGTGAGCTCGTCATCCTCGTCGTCAAGGTAGGCGACCGGCGGGACGTGTACCGCAACCTGTAGGCGGTCAGGCCAAAGACCAGCCGATCCCGTCGAGGATGTCGTGCTCGCTCACGACGACCTCCTCCGCGCCGATCCGCTCCATGATCGAGAGCAGCACGAGGGCGCCCGCCCCGATGACGTCGACGCGCCCCGGATGCATGGAGGGGACCGCCGCGCGCTCGGCGTGGGTGGAGGCGAGCAGCCACTCGGTGATCTCGCGGACCTTGTCGAGGGTGACGCGGGAGTGGTGGATGGCCGTGGAGTCGTACTCGGGGAGGTTCTGGGCGATCGCCGAGACCGTCGTCACCGAGCCGGCCAGGCCCACCAGGGTGCGTGCCTCCCGCAGCGGGACCGTCTGCTCGGCGAGGTCGAGGGCCGCCTCGATGTCGGCCCGCATCGCCGCGATCTGCTCCTGCGAGGGCGGGTCGCTCACCACCCCGTCCCGCACCAGGTGCCGCTCGGTCATCCGGACGCAGCCCACGTCGACCGAGCGCGCCGCGCGGACGTGGTCGTCGCCGACGACGAACTCGGTCGAGCCGCCGCCGATGTCCACGACGAGGTAGGGCTTGGCGTGGTCGTCGCGGCCGGTCAGTTCCTTGGTGGCGCCGGTGAAGGAGAACTCCGCCTCCTGGTCGCCGGTGATGACCTCCGGCTCGACTCCGAGGATGTCCAGCACCCCGCGTACGAACTCGTCCCGGTTCTCCGCGTCCCGGGAGGCGGAGGTCGCGACGAAACGCATCCGCTCCGCGCCGTGCTCCTTGATGACCGTCGCGTACTCGCGGCAGGCGGCGAAGGTCCGCTCCAGGGCTTCGGGGGCGAGCCGGCCGGTGCGGTCGACGCCCTGGCCGAGGCGGACGATCGTCATACGGCGGTCCAGTTCGTCCAGCTCGCCGGTGGCCGGGTCGGCGTCGGCGACGAGGAGCCGGATGGAGTTCGTACCGCAGTCGACGGCGGCGACCCGGGTCACTTTGCCTCCTCGCGAGCCTGAGCGTCCTGGACGTCATCAACGTCCTGAGCGTCCTGCGCGTCTGGTACGGACGTCACACACGTCCCCTTGCGCCACCACTCCGGCAGCATCTCCAGCGCCTCGTCGCCCAGCGGGTTGACCCCGGGGCCGGCCGCCAGGGAGTGGGCGACCAGGACGTGCAGGCACTTCACCCGGTCCGGCATACCGCCCGCGCTGGGGAAGCTCTTCAGCTCCTCGATCTCGTCGCGGCGGCGGATGTAGTCCTCGTGCGCGGCGCGGTAGGCGGCGGCGAGCTTCGGGTCGGTCTCCAGCCGCTCGGTCATCTCCTTCATCACGCCGTTCGCCTCGAGCGTGCCGATGGCGGAGTTCGCCTTGGGGCACGTCAGGTAGTACAGCGTCGGGAACGGCGTGCCGTCGGGGAGGCGGGGGGCCGTCTCGACCACATCCGGCCGGCCGCACGGGCAGCGGTGCGCGATCGCGCGCAGACCGCGCGGCGGACGCCCGAGCTGCTGCTTGAATGCCTCGACGTCGGCGTCGGTGGGCTCGGTGCGCGGGGTGGTCGGCGGGGGCGTTTGCATGCCTGTCTTTCCATCGGTCGGTTCACTGGTCGGAGGCGTCGGACTTGTCGACGCCGTCCCAGACGTTCGCGTACCAGGGGCGGTCGGCCGCGCCCAGGTCGGCGCGCGACTGCTTGGCCGCGTCCGGGTCGATGACGATGTAACCAGTCTCGCCCGGCATGACGTAGTGCAGCCGCTGCCGGATCTGCTGTTCCGCGTACGCGTCGTCCTGCCAGCGCGCCTTGAGGTCGCGCAGCTGCTCGACCCGCTGCCGGGCCTGTTCCCGCTGGCGCTGCACGTCGGCGATCTCGGCGCGCTGGGAGACGTACTGCCTTATGGGATAGGCGAGCGCCACGATCAGCGTGCACAGGACCATGGCCAGCAGCGCGGCCCGGCCGGTGAGCCGGGAGCGGCGGGCCTGCCGTTTGGTCTGGGAGCGGTAGACACGGGCCGCGGTCTGCTCGCCGAGCAGCTTGATCCTGGTCGCGGTGGAGAAACGGTCCCGGTCCTTCACGGCCATGTTCCCCCGCCTCCCGTCTCACACGCACGTACGTCCCCGGACACGGTACGGGACCGGGTACGGGGACGTACGTACGACTGGCTAGGGCTCACTCGAGCCTTGGCCCTTTACGTTCAGCCCTTGAACCGCGGGAACGCGCTGCGGCCGGCGTACACCGCGGCGTCGTCGAGGATCTCCTCGATGCGCAGCAGCTGGTTGTACTTGGCGACGCGCTCGGAGCGGGCCGGGGCGCCGGTCTTGATCTGGCCGCAGTTGGTGGCGACGGCGAGGTCGGCGATGGTGACGTCCTCGGTCTCGCCGGAGCGGTGGGACATCATGCACTTGAAGCCGCTGCGCTGGGCCAGCTCGACGGCGTCCAGGGTCTCGGTCAGCGAGCCGATCTGGTTGACCTTGACGAGCAGGGCGTTGGCCGCGCCCTCGTCGATGCCGCGGGCCAGGCGCTCCGGGTTGGTGACGAACAGGTCGTCGCCGACGATCTGGACCTTGTCGCCGAGCTTGTCGGTGAGGACCTTCCAGCCCGCCCAGTCGTCCTCGAACAGCGGGTCCTCGATGGAGACGAGCGGGTAGGCCGCGACGAGCTCCTCGTAGTACTCCGTCATCTCGGCGGCGGAGCGGTCCTTGCCCTCGAAGGAGTAGACGCCGTCCTTGTAGAACTCGGAGGCGGCGACGTCCAGGGCCAGGGCGATCTGCTCACCGGGGGTGTAACCGGCTTCCTTGACGGCCTCGAGGATGAGGTCGAGGGCCTCGCGGTTGGAGCCGAGGTTCGGGGCGAAGCCGCCCTCGTCGCCGAGGCCGGTGGACAGGCCCTTGCTCTTCAGCACCTTCTTGAGGGTGTGGTAGACCTCGGTGCCCCAGCGCAGGGCCTCGGAGAAGGACTCCGCGCCGATCGGCGCGATCATGAACTCCTGGATGTCCACGTTGGAGTCGGCGTGCGAGCCGCCGTTCAGGATGTTCATCATCGGAACGGGCAGCAGGTGCGCGTTCGGGCCGCCCAGGTAGCGGAAGAGGGGGAGGTCGCTGGCCTCGGAGGCGGCGTGGGCGACGGCGAGGGAGACGCCGAGGATGGCGTTGGCGCCGAGCGAGCCCTTGTTGTCGGTGGCGTCCAGGTCGAACATCGCCTGGTCGATCAGACGCTGCTCGGTGGCGTCGTAGCCGACGAGCTCCGGGCCGATCTGCTCGATGACGGCGAGGACGGCCTTCTCGACACCCTTGCCCTGGTAGCGGTTCGGGTCACCGTCGCGGAGCTCGATGGCCTCGAAGGCACCCGTGGAGGCGCCGGACGGAACGGCGGCACGACCCGTGCTGCCGTCGTCGAGGCCGACCTCGACCTCGACCGTGGGGTTGCCTCGGGAGTCCAGGATTTCCCGGGCTACGACGACGTCGATGGACGGCACGAGCATCTCCTTCTGGGATGTGACGCGGTTACGCGGGCCGTGGGGCCCGTGGTGCGGGGAGCCGCGGTCGGCTCCGCGAGACGAGCCTAACCGCCCCGGGGCGATCGGCCAGCCGCCCGACCACCTCTTGGGCAGACCGAGAGGAAATTGTTTCCGAACGGAACAAAGCGAGGGGTCAAAAAAGCCCCGCCCCGGTGCGTACGGGGGAAGACGCACCGGAGCGGGGAGCCCGTGGGGACGGGGGTGGCCCTCACGAGGCCTCCACTGTGGAGGCCTCGTCCATGAGAGCGCTGTGGTTCGGCTACGAGCCGCGTGTCACTTCAGGTGCAGCTGCTGGCCCGGGTAGATGAGGTTGGCGTCCTCGACGATGTCCTTGTTCAGCTCGAACAGCTTCGCCCAGCCGCCCTTGACGTCGTGCTCCTCGGCGATGGAGCTGAGGGTGTCGCCCTTGACGACCTTGTACTCGCCGTCACCCTTCTTGACCTTCTTGCCGGTCGGGGTGGTGACGGTCTTCTTCGCGGCCGGACGGTCCGTGGAACGGGACGCCTGCTGCTCCGAAGAGCGGGTCGTGGTCTCCGAGGAGTCGCTGCTCGAGCCGCTGGAGCTGCTGGAGCTGTTCGACGAGGTGTCGGTGCTGCCGTTGTAGGCGGAGCTCGACAGGTTCACGCCGCAGCTCGGCCAGGCGCCCTTGCCCTGGGAGGCGAGGACCTTCTCGGCGACGGCGATCTGCTGCGCCTTGGAGGCCTGGTTGGCCTGCGCGGCGTACTGCGTGCCGCCGTACGCGGCCCACGTGGAGGCGGAGAACTGCAGACCGCCGTAGTAGCCGTTGCCGGTGTTGATGGACCAGTTGCCGCCGGACTCGCACTGGGCGACGGTGTCCCACTCGGAGGCGGTGGCGGCGGAGGCGTTGCCGGCCGCCATCAGCGGGGCGGCGACGGCGGCGCCGGTGACACCGGCGATGGCGATGGCCCGGGTGGCCTTGGACGGACGGCGGTGCTTGCCCTTGGCGGAAAACAGCATGGTGGATCCCCTCACCGACGCCTGCGAGGTGAGCTGTCGGGTTCGGGCCGGTTGAGTTGCCCGGCCGTGCCTCGCGCTGTTTCGTGCGCGGCACGGCTTCACCCCAAGCCGGATCCAGCTCAACTGCTGGTCCCGGCACTTACCTTGGGTCCCCCGCTCCTGCCTACGGCGCTTGACGCGACGACTGTTCCCGTACGGCCGCTGGCAGGATTCGGCGTTGCGGCAGCCGGGGCTCGTGTTGGCGAGCGGTGACGACGGTAGACACGCGATCCGCGGAATTTCAAAGACGATCAGGGCTTCTGAGAGTCATCCCACACTTTCACCAAAGCGGACATTCAGTGCGAAGTGTGACGCGAACTCCCGCTAGTTTTCACCCGATTCGACACCGACAGAGAGGGTCTGACCGGGCGCGATGACGCTCGGGTCGGCACCGATCGCCTGCCTGTTCTCCGCGTAGAGCTCACGCCACCCGCCCTGGAGGCCAAGGGAGTCGGCGATGGACGCGAGAGTGTCTCCGGCGCGGACGGTGTACGAGTCGGCGCGGACGGCGTGACGGCCCGTGGAGGTGTCACTGCCGGCCTCGCCGGTGCCTGTGTCGGCGACGGTCTCGTCGGCGCTGCCGCCACGGTGCCGGCCGGCGCTGAGGGAGCCGGTGTCGACGAGGGCCGAAGAGCCGCCCTCTTGCCATGACTTGTCCGAGTCGCCCTGCTTCGTCGCGTCCGTGACGGAGCTGTCGGAACCCCGCGAGTCCTGCGAGTCACCCGAACCCGAGCCGGAACCGGGCGACGAGTCGGACTTGGCCGAATTGCCGATCTTGCCCGTCTCGTCGGTCTTGCCGGAATCATCCGACGGGGCACCGGAGCCGGACGGACTGGGCGACGCGTCCGTCGACGGGCCCGTCGACACTTCGGACGAGTCCGACAACCCCGGCGAGTCGGATGATTCGCCGCTGTCCGACGTCGCGCCGTCCGCCACGCCCGTGTCGACGTCTGCCGCCGCGGAGTCCTTGCTGAGCCCGTTGAGCAGTCCGCAGGTGGACCAGTAGCCGACACCCTGGTCCGCGAGGATCTTCTCGGCGACCGATATCTGCTGGTTGCGGCTGGCCTGGTCGGGGCGCGAGGCGAAGTCGAGACCGCCGTACTGCTCCCAGTCCTCCTGTGCGATGTGGAGTCCGCCGTAGTACCCGTCTCCGGCGTTCTCGCTCCAGGAGCCACCCGTCTCGCAGTTCGCCACCTGGTCCCACGTGGTGCCGGTCGCCGCGCTCGCGCCGGTGGCGCCGAGAAGCGGAATGGCGATGGCGGAGCCGGTCACTCCTGCCGCCACGAGGATGGCCGGAGCCTGGCGGGGGCGACGATGGCGGCCGTTCCCGGAGAGCATGCGGAAACCTTTCGCAAGACAACGGTGATCAGGCGGCGGGTGAGGCTCGGCGCCGCGCTGATCCGTGAACGTATAGGCAGTCGAACACTTGTCACAAGTTAATGCCGCGTAGATCACGTGAAAGTCACAGAGTTGAGGGCGCGTCACGTTTGACCAGTTCCCGAGTGATGCGGCCCGTGACCTCGGTGGCCGGGACGAGTGGCTCGTGCCGAACCGGCGTGGCTCCGCCGCTGAGATTCAGATGGTTCACGAGGACGGGCCAAAAGCCCTTTTTGAACCATGCGTTCTGCCTGTCCTTGGCGAGTGCCCATGGGCCGTATCGCTCGGGAAGCTCGTCCCAGAGGCAACCGGTACGCAACCGGTAGAGGGTTCCGTTCACTTGCGTCCGCACGTCCACCGCACTTCTCGCGAACTGGCGACGCTGGAAGTGAGCGGCCATCAGTTCCTCGACGGCAGGCCACGCCAGCTCCGGCACTTCCATGGGAACCGGCGTCCCGGTCCGCGCGTGCCATTCCGTCACCCTGCACGTGACCCCGGATCGCTTCCGGACCTCTCCGAGCGGCTTCACCGTGATGTCCAGAAGGTCGATCACGTATGCCATCTGCGGGAGAGCCAAGTCCCGCAGTTCCTCCCAGGCGATCAAGGTGAGGTCCGAGACGTCCATGGTGTCCGGTTCCGCTTCCTCCTGTCCCGCAAGGGCCTCTCTCCCCCTGGCGAGCAGTTCCCTGGCGCCGCGCACGTCCTCGCCCATATCCCGATACCTCCCTCCCCCGTCCTCCCGCGTCTCGGCGGCGGCGCGTCCACGCCCCGGCTCCCGATACGGTCATCAGGTGAACGTCCCGAACACCGCCCCCGAACTCTTCACCTGGGAGTTCGCCACCGATCCGTACCCTGCCTATGCCTGGCTGCGTGAGCACTCCCCCGTGCACTGGACACGGCTTCCCAGCGGAGTCGAGGCGTGGCTGGTGACCCGCTATGCGGATGCGCGCCAAGCTCTCGCGGACGGGCGCCTTTCGAAGAACCCCGCTCATCACGCCGAAGACGCCCACGGCAAGAGCCGGACCGGTATCCCCGGTGAGCGCAGCGCCAATCTCATGACACATCTGCTCAATATCGACCCGCCGGACCACACCCGGCTGCGCCGCCTCGTCTCCAAGGCGTTCACCCCACGCCGTGTGGCGGAATTCGCGCCCCGCGTGCAGCAGTTGACCGACGATCTCATCGATCAGTTCGCGCCGCGGGGGGAGGCCGACCTCATCCACGACTTCGCCTTTCCCCTCCCTATCTACGCGATCTGCGACCTGCTCGGCGTCCCCGGCGAGGATCAGGACGACTTCCGGGACTGGGCCGGGATGATGATCCGGCACGGAGGAGGTCCGCGCGGTGGCGTCGCCCGCTCCGTCAAGAAGATCCGCGGTTACCTCGCCGACCTGATCCACCGCAAGCGCAACGACCTCGGCGACGACCTGATCTCTGATCTCATCCGCGCCTCCGATCATGGAGAACACCTCACCGAGAACGAAGCCGCCGCGATGTGCTTCGTGCTTTTGTTCGCAGGTTTCGAGACCACCATCAACCTCATCGGCAATGGCACATACGCACTTCTGCGCAACCCCGGACAGCTGACTCGGTTCCAGGAGTCGATCGCGCGCGGTGAGACCGAACTGGTGGACACCGGTATCGATGAACTGCTCCGCTACGACGGCCCTGTGGAACTGGCCACCTGGCGTTACGCCGTCGAGCCCTTGAGCATCGGCGGGCAGCGCATCGCCACCGGTGACCCGGTGCTGGTCGTCCTCGCTGCCGCGGACCGTGACCCTGCACGGTTCGCCGAGCCGGACACGCTCGACCTGTCCCGCAGTGACAACCAGCACCTCGGATTCGGCCACGGCATCCACTACTGTCTGGGCGCGCCCCTGGCCCGCCTCGAAGGCCGTACCGCGCTCACGACACTCCTGCGCCGCCTGCCCGACCTCCGGCTCGCGGCCGACCCTGCCGACCTGCGCTGGCGGGGCGGGCTCATCATGCGTGGACTTCGGGACCTCCCCGTCCGGTTCACCTCCGCTTGATGGGCGTCAGCCCTCCGTCTCCCTGATCGCATCCCGATAGACCCGAGCCGCCGCCCGCAAGGCCGCCTCCGGATCCACCCCCTCCGCCTCCGCCCGTACCGCCAGGGCGAGCAGGTCGTAGCCGATGCCCTCGGACCGGGGCAGCGGCACGTCCAGGCCCGCCGTGCGCACTCTCGATGCCAGCTTCGCCGCCAGGGCGAGGCCGGGCTGGCCGAGGGGGACGCCGTCCGTCACCGACTCGCGCTGCTTCTCTATCGCCTTCGTGCGCAGCCAGTGCTCCTTGACCTCCTCGGGGGTCGTGGCGGTCTCGTCGCCGAAGACGTGCGGGTGGCGGTGGATGAGCTTGGTGACGATGCCGCCGGCGACGTCGTCGACGGAGAAGGGGGCGTCGGGGTCCTCCTCCGCGATACGGGCGTGGAAGACGACCTGGAGCAGGACGTCGCCCAGTTCCTCGCGCAGTTCGTCGCGGTCGCCCTCCTCGATGGCCTCGACGAGTTCGTACGCCTCCTCGATGCCGTACTTCGCCAGGCCCTTGTGGGTCTGCTGGGACGACCAGGGGCATTCGGTTCGGATGCGGTCCATGACCTGGACGAGGTCGAGGAGGCGGGCGCCCGGCAGGTCGTAGGAGGCGGGGAGCAGTTCCAGCTCGGGCATGTGGACGCGGCCGGAGCCCGCGAGGCGTGCCAGGCCGTCCGTCAGGGCCGGCTCGCCCTCGCCGGTGGCGACCACGACCACCGTCCGCCCTCCGGCGCACGCGTCGACCAGCTCCTCGGCGGTCGGCGACGTCTCGTCGACCGCTGTCCCGGCCTCGCGCAGATACGGCAGCTGCGGGTGCGCGCCGTCCGCGCACAGCACCCGGTCGGCGGCGTGCAGCGCCTGCCAGGCGGGCCAGGACAGCAGGCCGGGCGCGACGCGGTGGCTGGTGGTGAGGAGGACGATGCGGCCGGTGGCGGCTTCGGAGCTGGTTGCGTTCACGATTCGAAGCTAACGCACCTCGCCGACGAGGCGATCAGTTATCCACAGGGCAGGGGGGCGTAGTGCGATCGTATGAACGACCCGGTGGTGGGGTCATGCCGCCCGCCGCGTCCCCGCTCATGCCGTCTGCTGCGTTCCCGTCGCCGTGACCTCCCGCAGCCATGGCGTCTTCGTGTCGACGCGGCTGCTCTTGTCGACGTCCCAGGCGCCGTAGCGCGGGTTGAGGTCGACGTTCAGTTCCTTGGACGCCTTGGCCAGTGCGTTCCAGAAGGCGGGGTCGCCGGTGTTCGTGCCGAGCTGGGTGGCGAGCTTCTGGGCCTCCAGCTGGAGGCGGAGGTTCTCGTCGAGGCGCTCGGGGGCGATGCCGTACTGCTGCAGCCAGGCCGCTTCCAGGGCCTCGGCGCCGCCGGTCTGCTGTTCCAGGCCGCTGCGCATCTGCTGGATCTCCTTGCGGCTGACGGTCACGCCCTCGTCCTCGGCGGCGCGCTGCAGCACCCGCTCCAGGACCATGTTGTGCAGGGTGTCGCGGGTGAGCGTGCCGGTCTTGGCGATGGCCTGCTCGTACTGTGCGTCGTCCGGCACCGCCGCCCGCTGCGCCGCGCGCACCTCGCTCACCCGGGTTTCCAGCTGGGAGACGGTGATCCGCTGGCCGCCGACGACGGCCGCTGCGCCGGGATGCGCATCGTTTCCGCAGGCGGTGAGGAGAGGGGCCGCGGCGATCGCGGCGGAGAGGAGGAGCGCGGTGCGACGGCGGCGGTGCAAGGAAGCCTCCCGAGGAGTTTGTGCGGCGGTGCACAAGGTCTTGCGGTGATCGATGGTAGGCAGTGGGCAAGCTCTGGCCAACCCATTCGACCAACGATTCACCAGGACTTCGGGCACCGCCGCGGCTCCGGGGCCACGGCGACCGTCAGCCGGTGATGGCCACCGGCCCGTCCCAGGCGTCCCGGTCCACCGTGATCGTGTAGCCGCCTCGGCTCTCCTTGCTGTTGACCATGTACTGGTGACCGCGGCTGTGGTTCGTCCACTGGGTCGCGCCGAAGGGCCAGTCCGCGGTCGTGGTGTTCTGCTTGTCCCACAGCGCGTACCACATGTTGCCGGGGAGATCGGTCTTGTCGGTCGCCTTCGCGATCGCCTTCGCGCTGGAGCTGGTGAAGCCGTAGTAGCCGGTGCGGTACGTCTTGGCGCGCAGCGCCTTGTCGAAGGACCGGACGTAGGTGAGGACGGCGTCGTTGCACGCCTTGTTCGTGATGTCGTACGACTCCATGTCGAGGAAGACCGGGCTGCCCGCCTTCATGCCGAGCGCGGAAGCCTTGGCCACGGCGTCGGCGGCGTCGCTCGCGCCGAGGGAGGCGGCGGTGCTCGCGGTGATCTTCTCGGGGCTGGAGCCCGTCTGGCACGGCGGCTGGGCGCCGACATAGAGCGGGATGAGCTTCCAGCCGACGGTGCTGACGGACTTCACCCAGGAGGCGGTGAGGTTGGGTTGCGAGCAGCCCCGGTTCTTGCCGCCGATGTAGACCGCGGCGGCGCCGTAGAAGCCGGTGTGCCAGGCCTTCATCGCGGCGAGGGACGGTGCGGCGCAGGTGTCGAAGGCCCGGCCTGTGTAGGTGCGCTGCGCGGGCCAGGTCGTGGCGGCCATCGAGGTCTGCGCGGCGATGCCGGCTCCGGCGACGACGGCGGCTCCCGCGACGGCCCACGTGAGATATCTGCGCTTCTTGGACTGACGATGGCCGGACATGTGTGACCCCACCCCTGGTTGTACCGAACTGGTTGTACGAACTGGCTGTGCGAATGGGCTGTACCGACTGGCTGTGCGATGTGCGCCGAGCTGTGTGACGAGTTTCCTCGTGACGGGCGCGCGCAGAGGGCGCGCGCGGCGCGTGTGAAGCGGATCGCAACCTATCCCGCCCGCCTACGTGTTCGGAAAACGTCGCCCCCGGAGGCTCACAAGGATCTCTCAGGGCCTGGCAAAATCGCGCCGCCCGCCTGGCGGCACATCTAGCCGCGCACCTGCCCCAGCCACTCCAGGGTCCGGCGGATCTCCGCCGCGAAGGGGTGACCGGGGCCTCGCAGCCGTTCCGCGTCGTGCAGCAGCCGCACCAGCGTGTCGTGGGCGGCGGCGCGGTCGCCGAGGGCGAGGAGGAGGTGGCCGATGCGGCGGCGGACGTCGTGGGCGAGCTCGGGGTCGCCTGCCACGTACTGGTTCTCGTAGTACGGCAGCAGCGCTCGGTACTCCGCGAGCGCCGCCGCCGGTTCGCCGAGCTGCTCCAGGCACTGGGCGGCCTCGTAGCGGAAGCGGAGCGACTGCGGGTCGGACTGGCCGGCCTCGGCGGCGCGTTCTTCGGCGAGGCGGCGCAGTTCGGGCAGGGCGCGCCGGTACTGGCCGTCGTCCATGAGGGTGGCCGCGTACTGCTTGCGCAGGGTGCGCACGACCGGGGAGTGCTCGCCGTGCTGTTCGGCCGCGGCGGGCAGGATCGCGCCGAGGATGTCGACGGCCTGCGTGATGCGGCCCTCGCCGAGGAGGCGCTTGACCTCGTCGACGGCCCGGGCGACGTCCGGCTTCTCGGCGGCGGGTGCCACGGGTGTGGCGGGGGCGGGCTGCGGGGCGGGCGTGCGCGCGCGGTCCGGCCAGGGGGCGTGCGGGCGCAGGAAGGGGCGTGTGGGGTCGAGGGGCGCCCCGGTGGGCATCCCGCGCGCGGGCAGGAGCAGTGCCAGCTCCTCGTACACGTCCTGCGCGGAGGCCGGGCGGTGCTGCGGGTCCTTGGCGAGCAGGCGCAGGACGAGCGCTTCGAGGGGCTCGGGCACTTCGGGGCGGATGCGGCGCACGGGCAGCGGCGGCTCGTACAGGTGCCGGTGCAGCACGCCGAGCGCCGTCGAGCCCGCGAACGGGACGTCTCCGCTGAGCAGTTCGTGCAGGAGCACGCCGAGTGCGTACAGGTCGGTGTACGGGCCGACGGCGCCGCCCATCGCCTGCTCGGGGGCCATGTAGGCGGGCGAGCCGATGGGAGAGCCGGTGTGGGTGAGACGGGTGGTGTCGGTGTCCATGACGGACGCGACGCCGAGGTCGAGGACGGTGACCGTGCCGTCCTGCTTCACCATCACGTTGCGCGGCTTCAGGTCGCGGTGGACGATCGGCACGGCGTGCACGGCGCTCAGTACGGCGCACAGCTGCGCGGCGACCGCGACCGCCCACTGCCACGGGTACGGGTCGTGCTCGGCGAGGTGGTCGGAGAGGTCGGCGCCGTCGACGTACTGCATGACGAGGAACAGCTCCTCGCCCTCGCTGCCCGCGTCGTGGACCGTGACGAGCCCGGGGTGGTCGACCTGCGCGGTCACCCGGCACTCGCGCACGAAGCGGCGCCGCAGCTCGTCCGCCTCCTGGCCGGCCACCTTGTCGGGGCGCAGCAGCTTCACCGCCACGCGCCGGTCGAGCCGCTGGTCGTAGGCCGTCCAGACCTGGCCCATGCCGCCCTGCCCGATGAGGGTGGACAGTTCATAGCGGCCGCCGACGACACGTCCCGTCGCCACGCTCACCTTCCGCCCTCGTGGTTGCCGTCGTGGTGACCGTCCTGGCGGCGCAGGTAGTCACTGAGCTCGTCGAGCTCGGCGCGCACCTGGTCGATGCGGGCGGGCGCGGGGCGCTGGGGCGGCGGGGTGGTCGGCAGGGGCGGCTGCGGCAGTGGGGTCTGCAGGGGGTTTGGCGTGTGCGGCCGCTGCTGAGGCTGTGGCGTCTGCGGCACGGTCGTCGCGGTGTACGGCGACGGCCCCGGCGTCGCGGGCTGCGGGTAGCCGTACGTCTGTGCCGGGGCCGGGGCCGGCGTGGCCCGCGGTGGGTAGGCGCCGTAGCGGAGCTGGTGGAAGTGGCGTACGTCCGCCGCGAGGTAGTACGCGGTCGCGGCCACGAGCGTGCCCAGGAGCAGGAGCATCCCGGTCCAGCCGCCCACGGTGTGCACCTCGTCGCCGGACTCGGTGCCGAGCAGCACGAGCGCGAGGACGTCGGCCACGCCCGCGGCCACGAACAGGCCCCAGTCGATCCCCTTGCGCGTGACGATCGCCAGGCGCAGCAGCATCGTCCAGGCCAGGATGCCGATGCTGAGGATCGAGATCGCCACGAACAGCACGCGCAGGAAGACCAGCCACCCCGTCGGGGGTGGCTGCTTCACCGGCTGCGTGTAGCCGTGGCCATGCATGACAGCTCCTGATGTCTGAGGCGGGCGCACAAGGGCGGGCGCACGAGGGCGGCCGACGTCGGGCAACGCCGGTCGCACGATTGTCGCTTCGAGCGTATAGGCCGACACGGACAAGCGGTCCTGGGTTGTACCGAACCGTTGTCATGCTGATCACTCCGCCTCAGCCGGGCGCGACCGTCCCGTCCGTCAGGCCGTCGTACATCCCGCGTACCAACTGCTCCCCGAGCCGGCCCGCACGCCGGATCGCCCCCTCGAAGTCGTCGAGGGCGCGGAAGCGCGTGCCGTAGCGCCGCTGCTCGTCGAGCGGCAGCCGGGGCAGCTGGAGGCGGCGTACGTCGAGGCGCGTGGCGGTGGACGCGTAGCTGCTGGCCTGGCGGTTGTTGGCGGTACCGCGCAGGAAGCCGGCCAGGAACCACGGGTCGAGCGCCGTGGGATCGGGACGCAGGAGCACGAGGTTGCGCCCCAGGGCGGCGCCCGCCGTGGCGTCGTCGATCACGCGCGTCACCGAGCCGCCGCCGAGCACCGGCACCACGACGTCGCCCGCCGCCACGAGGACGGCCTCCTCATCGCTCTCGGGAAGCGTCCCCGACGGGGCGGTTCCGGCGAGGACGTCATGGTCGGTGAGAACGCGCACGCGCGCGTGGCCACCGTTTCCGCCCGTACGCATCACCAGCGCGCCCCCGCGCGCGAGTTCGCCGACGGTGGTGAGCGGCCAGCGCGCGGGCTGCGCGGTGGTCGCGGGGGGCGGGGTGAGGTCGGCGGTCAGGCGCAGGGTCTCCCCCAGGCGCTCGCGCACCACGGTGAGCGCCTCGGCGCCGTCGGCCGCCGCCGCGGGCGGCAGGTGGCGGGCCGGGGCGAAGTCCACGTCGTCGTCGAGGAGCTCGATGACGGGCAGAGACCGGGCCAGACCGGGCCGTTCATCGAGACGGCCCGCCTTGTCGAAGGCGCGCCAGGCGTCGAGCAGGGCATCGCGCACCTCCCGCCAGTCCGGCCCGCCGCGCCCCTCGGTGGCGAACTGCCCCGCGTCGGCGAGCAACACCTCGGGCTGCGCCGGCGCCTTCTCGGGCCGGCGCAACACCCACAGGTGGAGCGGGATGTTGTACGGCGGTGCCGAACCGACCGGCAACGCGAGGACGGCACGCAGCGCCCCGCGGCGCAGCAGGTCGGCGCGGATACGGCGGCCGGAACGACGGGAGGCCGCGGCGGGCGGCATGAGGAGGACGGCGGTGCCGCCGTCCTTGAGGCGGGCCAGCGCGTGCTGCACCCAGGCCAGCTCGGACTCGTTGCGCGCCGGGAAGCCGTACTCCCAGCGCGGGTCGTAGGCGAGCTCGTCGTGACCCCAGTTGCGCTCGTTGAACGGCGGGTGGCACAGGACGGCGTCGGCCTGCAGTCCCGGGTGGGCGTCGGCGCGCAGTGTGTCTCCGGCGGCCGCGCGCACGGTCACCCGGGCGTGCAGCGCGAGCCGGAGCGCGGTCAGCGCGGCGAGGTCGGGGGCACTGTCCTGGGCGTACAGCTCCTGGTCGGGGCGCGGGGTGACGGCGCGCAGCAGGGCGCCGGTGCCGCAGGCCGGATCGAGGACGGTACGCGCGGGGCCGGCCAGGTCGGCCATGAGACCGGCGAGTTCGCCGGGGGTGAGCGTGTACTGGCGCGGGTTGGCGTCCAGGTGCCGGCCGAGCAGGAACTCGAACGTCTGGCGGGCGCCCAACTCGGCGGCGAGTTCGGCGGCGCCGCGGAGGAGGGGGGCGGAGGGGAGGAGGGCCGGGCCGCTGGGGGCGTGAATGGCGGGGGCGGTGTATACGGTCCCGGTGGTGTTCACACCTCCGCCGGGGTTCACACCTCCGCCGGAGCTCACGCCTCCTCCGCGGTTGACGCCTCCGGCGGGGTTCACGCTTCCGCCTGGGTTCACGCCGTCGGCGAGGCTCATGCCGCCGCCGGTGTTCACGGATCCGGCCGTGTTGACGCCCCCTCCGGTGTTCACGGCACCCGGCGGGTTCACAGCGCCGGAGCTGTGAACCGGTGTCGCGGTGTGCACGCCCCCTGGCGCCGGTGCGGCGTAAGCGGCCCCCGGGGTGTTCACAGCGCCTGGGCTGTGAACGGACTGCGGCGAGTTCACACCCGGCGGCGTGTGAACAGCCCTGCCGCCGGCATCCGCACCACCGCCGCCACTTCCGCCGCCACTGCCGCGCCCACCCCGAAGTGCGCCGAAGCGCGGCACGAGCACCTGCTCCAGCGCGCCCGGCAGCATCGCGGCCAGCCGTTCGTCGGAGCCGGCGCTCACCTCCAGCCAGACCGTGGGGCGGTCGTGGATCAGGAGCAGGAGGCAGCCGGCGTGGGTGAGTGCGGTGACCGGGCCCTCGGGGTGGCCGGCGAGCTGTTGCCAGACGCGTTCCCGCAGCGGGACTTCGGCGAGTTTTCCCTGGTGGCGCAGCCAGGCCTCGACCTCGGCAAGCGCGAAGGACGGGCTGGTCTCGGTGCCGCCGACCGGCTTGGGGAAGTCGGCGTGCCGGCGCCGCCAGTTGCTGACGGCGGCACGGCCGACGCCGGCGAGCCGTGCGATTCCGGCGGCGGTCACCTCTGTCGCATTGTCCTGCACCGCCGGCTCCCCTCGTCGTCCCGCGTCGTCTTCGTACCCGCGGTCCCGTGTGTGGCGTCGAGCATACCGACGTACTCAAGATCTACCCATTCACGGCCGTGTACACATGCCATCTCGTGAATCGTGTTGACTCGGTTCACAGGCTCTGTTCTTATTGACCCAGCGAACGAGCGGCAGCCGAACGGCGGCAGTCGCCGCGTTGGAGGGGGACAGAGTCATGGGCATGAAGGGCAAAGTCGCGCTGGGCGCCGTCGTCGGAGTCGTCGTGATCGGCGCCGTCTCGGCGAACGCCGGGGACGGCGGAAGCGACAGCGGCGCCACCAAGAGCGGCAAGGGCTCTTCGGCCTCCGCGCAGAGCAAGCCCGGCGGGAACAAGAACAAGAACGCGGGGACGACGGAGGTCGCGGAGAAGAAGGTCGCGTTCTCGGGGGACGGCGACTTCGAGGTCGGCGCGGACGTCAAGCCCGGCACCTACCGCACCACCGGCAACAGCGACGGCCTGTGCTACTGGGAGCGCGCCAAGGACGCCTCGGGCGAGATGGACTCGCTGCTGGCCAACGACAACGTCACCGGAACCAGCTACGTGACCGTCAAGGCCACCGACAAGCTCTTCAAGTCGAGCGACTGCAACGACTGGGAGGCCGTCGACCTGAAGGCGAAGGGCTCCCCCGCCTCCAAAATGGCCGGCGACGGCGGCATGTTCAGAGTCGGCGCCGACATCGCGCCCGGCACCTACAAGTCCACCGGCAACGCCGACGACTCCTGCTACTGGGAGCGCGACAAGGACGCCGAGCACTCCATGGACTCGATCGTCGCCAACAACAACGTGAACGGCACGGCCGTCGTGACGATCAGCTCCTCGGACGTCTACTTCAAGACGGCCGGCTGCAAGGACTGGAAGAAGACCTCCTAGACCGCCCGGACCGCCCGGACCGCTGGCTCCGGGCCCCCGCCTCGCGGCCACGGCACGTCCCACGGCTGCGGCGGCGCGCGGCATCCGTTGCCGCACGGGGCGCGGCGCATCCGCCCGCCGCGCATACGACCTGCGGGCGACCGCTCCAAGCGCCACCGCACGAAGCGCGCCGTTCGACGCCCCGCCTCGCCCCTCCCCGTCTCAGCTCAGCTCGCCGCACGCGCACCCGCACCCGCACCCGCACCCGCACGCGCACCGCACCCGCACCCGCACCTCATCCTCACTAGGAATTCCCATGCGTCGTACCGCACTTGCCGCCCTCTGCCTCGCCGCCACGGCCACCACCGCACTCACCGGCTGCCTGCCCGGCGAGAACAAGGCCGACAGCAGCTCGAAGGCCCCGGCTCGGTCGAGCTCCTCGAACACGCCGAGCACGCCGAAGGACCCCTTCGCCAAACTGAGCGGCGGTGAGATCGCCGAACGGGCGATGAAGGCGACCACGGGTGCCTCGTCGCTGCGCATGAAGGGCGACATCCCTGACGACGAGAGCGGCGGCACCATACGGATCGACATGGCCCTGAACAAGAAGGGCGAGTGCGCCGGCACGATGAGCGTCGGCGGCCAGGGCCAGGCCGAGTTGATCAAGACCGGGGACACCGTCTACATGAAGTACGACGAGGCGTTCCTGCGCGCCCAGAGCGAGGGCGAGTCGAAGGCGGACACCGACGCGGCCGTGGAGATGCTGGCCGGGAAGTGGACCAAGATGTCCGCGAAGGGCCAGGACGCCAAGGACATCGCGGCCTTCTGCGATCTGGACACGGTGCTCGGCGACGCCGGGGACGGCCGCTCGGACGCGACCCGCGGCAAGAACACCACCGTCGACGGCACGCCCGCGATCGTCCTGCACGAGAAGGACGGCAAGGACCGTTACACGCTCTACGTCGCCACCAAGGGCGAGCCGTATGTGCTGAGGGTCGACAGCGCCTCCGCCAAGGACTCGGGCACCCTCACCTTCGGCGAGTACGACGAGCCGGTCTCGGCGCAGCGGCCCGCCGGCGACATCCTGGACCTGGACGCGCTGGGCGGCTGATCCGGCCGTGCGCTGTCGCCGCCGGCCCCGGCGCACCACATGCACCACATGCACCACATGCACACACCGCTGCCCCGCCTCCGCGTGTGCGGAGGCGGGGCAGCGGTGTACGGGGACCCAACGGGCCGGGGTGCGCGGGTGGCCGGATGCGCCCGGAACGGTCAGGTTTTCTTACGGGCCGTCATGGCGCGCTGGATCAGGATGAACGCGCACAGCAGCACACCCGTGGCGATCTTCGTCCACCAGGAGCTGAGCGTGCCCTCGAACTGGATGATGCTCTTGATCAGGCCCAGCACCAGTACGCCGAACAGGGTGCCCAGCACATAGCCGGAGCCGCCCGTCAGCAGTGTGCCGCCGATGACGACCGCGGCGATCGCGTCCAGCTCCATGCCGGTGGCGTGCAGCGGGTCACCGGACTGGATGTACAGGGTGAACAGCAGACCGGCCAGGGCCGAGCAGAAGCCGCTCACGGTGTACACGGCGATCTTCGTGCCGCCCTGCGGAAGGCCCATCAGCAGGGCCGACTGCTCGTTGCCGCCGATGGCGTACACCCGGCGTCCGAAGCGCGTGTAGTGCAGCACGTAGAACGCCACGCCGAGGACGACCAGGGCGACGATCGCGCCGATCGACAGGAAGGCCCCGCCCAGTGACACCTGTGCCTGGGCCATGCTGCTCACGGAGGGGTCGCCGATGGAGATCGACTCCTTGCTGATGACCAGGCACAGGCCCCGGAAGAGGAAGAGTCCGGCGAGGGTCACGATGAAGGGCTGGATCTCGAAGTTGTGGATCACGTAGCCCATGACGAAGCCGCCGAGCGCGCCCACGGCCAGGGCCATGGGTATCACCAGCAGGATCGGCAGGCCCTGACGCTCCACCAGCCACGCCGTGAACATGGTGGTGAAGCCGATCACCGAGCCCACGGACAGGTCGATTCCGCCGGACAGGATGACGAACGTGGCGCCCACGGCGGCGACCAGCAGGTAGCCGTTGTCGATGAACAGGTTCAGGAAGACCTGCGGTTCGCCGAAGCCGTAGTTCGCGTAGCGGCTCAGCCCGCCGATGTACATCGCGAGGAAGAGCGCGGCCGTCACCAGGACGGGCAGCCGCCGGTCGCCGAGCAGCCGCGCGGCCTTGGACGACGTACGGCTTTCCGGCCCCGTACGGCCTTCCGGCGCCGTTGGGGTCTTGGTGGTCGCGCTCATCGCGACACCTCCATGGTGGGAGCGGCCTCGGCCGTCGCGGTGGTGTCCGTGGGAGCCGCGGACCGGCGCCCCTTGAGGCCCTTCGCGCCGAAGACCTTGGCGCGGAACTTCGGGGACTGCAGCAGGCAGACGACGATGACGACGACGGCCTTGAAGACGAGGTTGGTCTGGGTGGGCACGCCGATGGTGTAGATCGTGGTGGTCAGGGTCTGGATGACGAGGGCGCCGATCACCGTGCCGCCGATGGAGAACCGGCCGCCCAGCAGGGAGGTGCCGCCGATCACCACGGCGAGGATGGCGTCCAGCTCGATCCACAGGCCGGCGTTGTTGCCGTCCGCGGCCGAGGTGTTGGAGCTGATCATCAGGCCCGCGATGCCCGCGCACAGCGCGCAGAACACGTACACCATGATCTTGATGCGCAGGGACCTGATGCCCACCAGGCGGCTGGCCTCGGCGTTGCCGCCGACCGACTCGACCAGCAGGCCGAGGGCCGTGCGGCGGGTCAGCGCCACGGTGATGGCGACGACCGCGGCGACCACGAAGATGGAGAAGGGCAGGGTCAGCCAGTAGCCGCCGCCGATCAGCTTGTACGGCTCGCTGTTGATCGTGATGATCTGACCGTCGGTGATCAGCTGGGCGACACCGCGCCCGGCGACCATGATGATCAGCGTGGCGATGATCGGCTGGATGCCCATCCGGGCGACCAGGAAGCCGTTCCAGAGGCCGCAGACGACCGCGGCCACCAGGCCCAGGCCCATCGCGAGGAGCACTCCGGACAGAGCGCTCTGGTCGGCCTGGTCGCTGATGTACGAACAGGTCAGGGCCCCGGTGATCGCGACCACGGCGCCGACCGAGAGGTCGATGCCGCCGGTGGCGATGACCAGGGTCATGCCGACCGCCACCAGGATGAGGGGCGATCCGAACAGGACGATCGAGACGAGGCTGCCGTAGAGGTGGCCGTCCGTCATCTTGATCGCGAAGAAGTCGGGGGTGAAGGGAACGTTGATGAGCAGCAGGACGACCAGCACGGCGACCGGCCAGAACAGGTGATGCTGCGTCAGCGCTCGCCATCGGGGTGTGGTGGTCACTGGTGCTCTCCGCTCGCGATGGTCTCCAGGATCCGGGTGGGGGTGATCTCGGGCCCGTTGGCGATCTGTGCGACCAGCTTGCGGTCACGCAGCACGCCGATGGTGTGGCTGAGCCGGAGCACCTCCTCCAGCTCGGCCGCGATGTACAGCACGGACATGCCTTCCTCGGAGAGCGAGACCACGAGTTTCTGGATCTCCGCCTTCGCGCCGACGTCGATGCCGCGCGTCGGCTCGTCCAGGATCAGCAGCTTCGGCTGGGTGATGAGCCAGCGGGCGAGCAGCACCTTCTGCTGGTTGCCGCCGCTGAGCTGGCCGACGCGGGCCTCGGGGTTGGCGGGCCGGATGTCCAGTGCCTTGATGTACTTGGCGACGAGTTCGTCGCGCTGGGCGGCCGGGATGGGCCGGGTCCAGCCGCGCGAGGCCTGCAGGGCGAGGATGATGTTCTCCCGCACCGTCAGGTCGGGCACCAGGCCCTCTGCCTTGCGGTTCTCCGAACAGAACGCGACGCCGGCGCCGATCGCGTCGTTCGGGGCGCTCATCGAGACCTGCTTGCCGCCGATGGTGACCTTGCCGCTGTCCGGCTGGTCGGCGCCGAAGAGCAGCCGGGCGAGTTCGGTGCGCCCGGAGCCGAGCAGGCCGGCCAGTCCGACGACCTCGCCCTTCTTGATCTCCAGGTCGAAGGGGGCGATGGCACCGGTCCTGCCGAGGCCGTCGGCGTGGACCAGCGGTTCGCCGACTTCGGCGCGCAGCTGGTGGTCGTGGAGCTCCTCCAGCTGGTCCAGGGCCTTGCCGATCATCAGCTGGACGAGCCCGACCTGGTCGAGGTCGCCGACCATGTGCTCGCCGACGAGGGTGCCGTTGCGCAGGACGGTCATCCGGTCGCAGATCTCGTAGATCTGGTCCAGGAAGTGCGAGACGAACAGGATCGCGACGCCTTCGTCCCTGAGCTGCCGCATCAGGCGGAACAGTTCGAGGACCTCGTCGCGGTCGAGGCTGGACGTCGGCTCGTCCAGGACCAGCACCTTGGTGCCGGCTCCCGCGCCGTCGCTGTCGCCGGTGCCCACCGACCGTACGATCGCGACCAGTTGCTGTACGGCCAGCGGGTACGAGGACAGGGGGGCGGTCACGTCGATGTCGAGGCCGAGCCGGTCGACCAGCTCCGCCGCGTCCTTGCGCATCTTCTTCCACAGGATGCGGCCGGCGCGGGTGGGTTCACGTCCGATGAAGATGTTCTCCGCCACCGACAGGTTGGGGCAGAGGTTCACCTCCTGGTAGACCGTGCTGATGCCGGCCTGCTGCGCCTGCAGCGGGCTGTCGATCCGCACGGACTGCCCGTCGAGGGTGATCGTGCCGTCGTCCAGCGAGTAGACGCCGGTCAGCACCTTGATGAGGGTGGACTTCCCGGCCCCGTTCTCGCCCATCAGGGCGTGGATCTCACCGGGGAAGAGCCGGAAGTCGACATCCGACAGAGCCCGTACCCCCGGAAACTCTTTGACTATGCCCGTCATCTCCAGGACGGGCAGCGGCTCTGCCATGGCAGCGCTCCTCATGGATTTCGTTCAGGCCCGCAGGGAGCCCCCTGGACCGAGGGGTTCGGTCGGCGGAGGGCTCCCTGCCGGTGGGTGCGGTCGGTCAGTACTTGCGAGTGGGGAGCGCGGCCTTGGCCTGGTCCTGCATGAAGTCGCTCTCCTTGGTCTTGATCCAGCGCTCGACCTTCTCGCCGTTCTTGACCTTCTGGACGACCTCCATCAGCTGGGGGCCGAGCAGCGGGTTGCACTCGACGATGGCGTTGATCTTGCCCTCGGACATGGCCACGAAGCCGTCCTTCACGCCGTCGATCGTGACGATCAGGATGTCCTTGCCAGGCTTCTTGCCGGCCGCCTCGATGGCCTGGATGGCACCGATGCCCATGTCGTCGTTGTGCGCGAAGAGCACGTTGATGTCCGGGTTGGACTGCAGGAAGGCCGCCATGACCTGCTTGCCGCCGGCGCGGGTGAAGTCACCGGTCTGGCTGACGACGATCTTCCAGTCGTCGGCGTGGTCGGCGTCCATGACCTCCTTGAAGCCCTTGGCACGCTCGATCGCGGGGGCGGCACCGGTGGTGCCCTCCAGCTGTGCGATCTTGACGGCGCCCTTGTGGCCGGCCTTCTCGAGAACCTTCTCCAGGATCTTGGCCGCGCGCCGGCCCTCGTCGGTGAAGTCCGAGCCGACGAGCGTGACGTACAGGGACTCGTCGGAGGTCTCGACGGAGCGGTCGGTGAGGACCACGGGGATCTTCTTGGCCTTGGCTTCCTTCAGCACCGCGTCCCAGCCGGTGACGACCACCGGCGAGAAGGCTATGACGTCCACGCCCTGGGTGATGTAGCTGCGGATCGCGGAGATCTGGTTCTCCTGCTTCTGCTGCGCGTCGGAGAACTTGAGGTTGTAGCCCGCCTCCTTGGCCGCCGACTTCACCGAGTCGGTGTTGGCGCTGCGCCAGCCGCTCTCCGAGCCGACCTGGGAGAAGCCCAGGGTGATCGTCTTGCTGCCACCGGCGGAGGTGGAGCCGGAGGAGTCGTCCTCCTTGGCGCACGCGGCGAGGCCGCCCGCAGCCGCCACGCCGACCGCCGCAGTGAGGAAGTTCCGTCTGTTGAGCATGTGCTTCTCCTTTGAAGTGCTGGTCCGGACGGACCGCTCGTACTCGATGGGACCGGCCACACTGCGTCCAGCCTGTCGATCATCGTTCGGAATATCGACCGCACCAAGAGGTGGTAGACGGTCGGTACCGGGTCAGAGGGGAGCACCCTCCGGTTCAGGGGTGATGCTCCGGGTGGTGTGTTGAGGGCTGTGAGGGAAGGTGCTGGCGCGGACGACGAGTTGGGGTTCGATGGCGATCCGGGGCGCCCCGGGGTGTGCCCGGCCCTCGATGAGGTCCAGCAGCAGGGCGATGCTGTGCTTGCCCACGGCCGAGAAGTCCTGCCGGACCGTGGTGAGCGGAGGGGCGAAGAACTCCGACTCCGGGATGTCGTCGAAGCCGACCACGGCGACGTCCTCGGGAGTGCGCACACCCGCTTCCCGCAGGGCCCGCAACACTCCCAGCGCCATCTGGTCGTTGGCGACGAAGACGGCGGTCAGCCCTCGTCCCACCCAGCCGGCCAGTTCTTGGCCGGCCCGGTATCCCGACAGCGGACTCCAGTCTCCGCGCAGCGTCACCGGCGGCTCGATACCGCCCGCTTCGAGGGTCGCCCGCCAGCCGGCCGCCCGGTCGGCGGCCTCCTGCCAGTCGTCGGGCCCGGCAAGGTGCCAGACCGTGCGGTGACCGGCCGCCAGGAGGTGCCTGGTGGCCAGCCGTGCGCCCAGGTGTTGGTCCACGGCGACGCAGGGGATGCCCACGCCGGTCCCGCTGCCCACGATCACCACCGGGAACGGATGCCGCAGTCCGGCCAGGGTCTCGACCGCCGATCGCTGGGGGGCGATGGCGACGACTCCCTCCACCCCGCCGTCGCCGAGGTGGTCCAGGGCTTCGGAGAGCGTGTCCACGGTCAGTTTGCGCACGCTGACCGTGGAGACGAGGTACCCCTGGGCCCGTGCCGCCTCCTCGAGCGCGAACAGGGTGCTGGCCGGCCCGTAGAGGGTGGTGTCGGAGGCGACCACACCCAGGGTGCGGGTGCGGCGGGTGGCCAGGGCTCGTGCGGAGGAGTTGCGCCGGTAACCCATCTCCTCGATCGCGTGCAGCACCCTGGCCCGTGTCTGGTCCCGGACGTTGGGGTGGTCCGCCAGCACCCGGGACACGGTCTGGTGGGACACGCCCGCCAGTCGTGCGACGTCGGCCATGGTGGGCGGCCGAAACTGCGGTTGAGCCACGACCGTACCTCCTTGGCGCTCGCTTGCCGATAAGTCCTGCCATGCGTTCGGGTCTTCTCGCGTCGACGGGTTCACGGCGGCCCCTGTGGCAGCCGTGCCGACCGACGGGCCGGCAACCGTCCGTGCGGTCCGTCCCTACCCGCCGAGGAGGCGAGCCGGAGCCTTGCGGTCATGTCGGTCACACCTCCACGGTTGGTCGCTTTGGCGACGGATGAACGTGGAGGTCATTGTGAGCGCTAACAATTCATGGCGGTCAAGAGGATTGCAGCGGGAAGTCGTCACGGTTAAATAACGTGCCGGTACGGCCGGGCTCGCAACGATCACCGGCGCCGGCGGAACCTGCCCTCCCCGGCAAACGCCCCGGCCAAAAGGGGTTGACGCGCCTGCGGAGCGACCTTATCTTCAGCAACGAAACTTCGAACCACGTCCGAAGTATCGAATGTGGGCGTTGTTCATGGGTACCACCGGAGGAACATCCGCGACGTTGTCGGGCCATCGGCCGCCTGCTCCACCACCGCTTGGGCCAGGCCGACGCCGGCCGGTGCGTCAACACGCACATCAGCGCGCACATCAGCACGCACATCAGCGACCTGGCGCAGCGTCAGGCCGACCGGAAACCACGAACCCGCCCGGGCCCTCCCCCTCGCCGTGCCCCAGCCGTCGACTGCCGCGCAGCCGCAGCGACGCGCGCACGGCCCCGTGTCACCGGGCGCGAGCGTGACCGCGCCCCGCGGCTCCGCACGCGGCGACTGGTTCCGCGCGGTTCCCTGACGCCGGCCGCATCCGCCGCCGGGCAAGGCCGAGCCGCCGCGCAGGCCCACCCGCGACATCACCTGAGGACCTACCCCGCGACGCCCGCACACGCGCGGTGGCGGCCTGCCCCGGCGCGCCCGGTCCCGGCTCCGCCGAACACACCACTCGTACCGGCGCGGCGCGTCAGGCGTTGGAGACCCTCGGCGGAGTCGAGGGCGTGCGGGCGCGCCCGCGTGCACGCGTGTCCGCGTGCACGCGTGTCCGTGTGCTGGAGGGCGTCGGCAGCCGCCCTGTGGGCCCGTGGCAGCCCGAGCCGGGCCTCGGGAATCCCGAGGCCCGGTTCAGCGTGCTGGTCCGCCACGGAGCCCAGCCAGGACCGGCTAGGAACCGTCCAGGACTGGCTAGGAACCGTCCAGAACCCGTCCAGGACCGGCCAGGAACCGTCCTGGACCGGCCAGGAACTGGCTAGGACCGTCCTGGACCGGCCAGGAACTGGCTAGGGACCCGCTACGAGTTGAACGGTGTCGTGCCGTCGTCCGTGACGAGCCGCCACAGATGGTCGGCGGTGCCGTTGTCGTCCCACTGCAGGGCCGCGGCGCCCGAGGACGTGGACATCCCGTCGACGCCCAGGACCATGCCGCTGTTCTTGTTGACCAGCTTGCAGTAACCGTCACCGGCGTCCACCACGGACCACAGGTGGTCGGCGGTGAGGGTGTCGCCCCACTGCAGCGCGGTGGCCCCGGTCGTCTTGGAGGCGTCCTTGATGCCGAGGACCTGGCCGCTGTTGGTGTTGAAGATCTTGTAGTAGCCGTTCTCCGCGGGAGCGACCGTCCATCGGTGGTTGGCCGTGGTGTTGGCCGTCTGCTGCTGGACAGCGCCGCCGGCGGCGATCGAGGAGCCGGCGATGCCGAGTTCCAGGCCGCTGTTCTTGTTGACGATCCTCACCGCCGGTGTCTCCGGGTACCAGGACTCCAGCTCGGTGACGCCGACGAACTTGCCCGCCTGCGGGGTGAAGACGACTCGGAACTGGGAGGTCGTGATCGTCGGGAAGGTCACCTCGTTCGCGTTGTTCGCCCTCGGGGTGGCCGGGCTCTTGACCTGGCTGGGGACGGACACCCACGCGCCGTCCTTCAGGTACTGGACGGTGTAGCTCGCCGGGACGCGGATGTTCGCGCCGTCGTCGTAGGTGTAGAACTTGACCTCGTTGATCTTGCGTGGCGCGCCGAAGTCGACTCCGAGGTGGTCGGTGGCGTTCGGGGAGCCGGAGTTGGTCCACCGGTTGTCGGGGATCTTGTCGTAGCGGATCCAGCCGTCGGTGGCCCGCAGCGGGGCGTCGAAGGTGGTGGGCTTGCAGGTCTGGCCGCTGTGGCAGTGCGGACCGTTGGAGACGGTGTTGGTGTAGGAGGCGAAGGCCTTCGGGTAGGGCTGCGTGACCGTGCGGCCGAGCCAGTCCTGCTCGGCGGTCAGCGGGTTGGCGGCCACGTTCATCAGTCGCGGGGGCTGCGCCGGGGTGACGGGGGCGGCCACGTTCACGGTGGTGTTGCCGGCCGTCGAGGACTGGTGGATGCGTACGCCGTCCTGGAAGACCTGCAGGCCGGTGCCCTTGCCGTAGTGCGTGCCGTCACGGTCCCAGCGGATCGAGAGGGTGTGCCCGTGGTAGGGCACGTTCTCCGCCGCGAAGTAGTCCCAGCCGGACGGGATCAGCGGCTTCAGCACCAGCGTGTTGCCCGCCTGGGGCTTGATGCCCAGCAGACCGGAGAGCACCAGGTCGTTGAAGCTGGAGTGGTTGTAGTGCTCGCTGAAGTTGAAGCCGTCGTAGATCCAGTCGCCGGTGTCACCGTTGGCGGCTTCGGCGACGTAGGGCTTGCCGTCCTTGTGCTGGAGGCCGGCGAACTGGGACAGCATGGTCTGGTAGTCCTGCTTGCTGACGTAGCTCTGCGCGGGGTAGTCCTGCAGCAGGTTCGCCATGCCGGTCAGGATCTGGCTTGTTTCGAACGGCCAGCTCGGGCCGTTCCAGTGGCAGCAGTTGGCGTCGTCGCGCTTCTGGGTGGCGGGGATCGCCTGGTAGTTGAAGTAGGGGTTCGCCGCGATCCGGTCGAGCTCGGCGAAGCCCGTTCCCTTCGTGAACTTCAGCGTGTTGGCGCCGGCCTTCATCGGGACCTGCACGGTGACGGACTTCGACTCCGAGAACTGGCCCCAGCTGCCGGTGGGGGCGTAGCTGACGGTGACCGGGTTGGCGGTGTCGCCGTTCACGACGACCTGGTGGGTCGAGGTGCTGGTCGTGCCGTTGGCGTAGTGGACCGTCACCGGGTACGTGCCGTCGCCGGGTGCGTCCACGGTGAAGGTGACCGCGCTGTCGGCGAAGTCGATCTGCCCGACGTACTTGCCGTTGGAGGCCGTCGACGCGTCGTGCGTGTTCGCATGGGTGACCGCGGCTTGCTCGGCCTCGAAGTCGTGCACCCGCTCCAGCGTCGTGGGCCCGAAAGGTGCCCCGAACCGCTTCGGGTCCGTCAGGTACTTCCACGCCGAGGAGTACTGCGCGTCGGGCAGGTTGAACGCCCAGGGGGCGAAGCCCATCGCCTCACGCCAGGTGGTCCTGGTCTGCTTCAGGGTGCCGTTGGTGGTGTTCGTGTTGTAGACCTGCATGAAGAACTGGCGCTGCGGGTCCCAGAGCGAGTTCTGCACCCCGGCCTTGAGCGAGGCGGCCTTGTCGCTGTACTCGGTCGCGGTCGCGCTGTCCCCGGTCATGGTGGCGATCTTGCTGATCGCCTGGGCGGCGCCGAACATGTACGCGTTGATCGTGGGCCGGTAGCCGGGTCCGCCGCTGAACCAGTTGCTGCTGTGCATCGACGTCTCGGTGTACTCCGTGGCGTCGGACAGCGGCGTCTGGTGGTACAGGTCGCTGGTGGAGGGTGTGCCGTTCACCGTGATGTCGTTGGTGGAGTTCGAGTCCCACCTCTTGTACAGCGCGATGAGCTGCGGGAGTTCGGCCTTGATCTCGGTGGCGTCACCGGTGACCAGGAAGCGCTGGTACGCGGCGCTCGTGATCCACTCGCTGAAGTTCCGCGCGCCCGAGTTGCCCGCCCCGCGCAGCCAGAAGTCCAGGTAGTCACCGGCGTAGTCACGGTTGTGCAGCCAGCGCCCGTCCAGGAGGTGGTAGCCGGTGGCGTCCGGGAGCGCGGTGTACGGGTTGCCGGCGTAACCGATCGGGACGTCGTACTCGGTCGAGACGTACCCGGTGCCCGGCACGGTGTAGCGGAGCGCGCGCTTGTAGGTGCTCCACCGGTAGTAGTAGACCTCGTCGATGGTGTTGTCGGGGGTGTCCAGGAACGGGATGTTGTCCTTGTACCACTGCGGCTCGTCGAGCTGGTTGGCAGCGAGGATCGCGTCCTTGTCGAGAGCGACCGCGTTGGGGTCGTCGGCCGCCTGAGCGGTACCCGCCCCTGGCCCTCCGGCCAGCAGGGCCACCGACAGGATCGAACTGGACAGGACAGCCGCCAGGGGTCTGCCCCGTCTGGGGGATCGGTCGTGCATAGGGGTGTCCTCCGTCGCACACGCCACTTCGACTCGTTCGACTTATCGAACGACGTTCGAAATTCTGCGCGAGGGTAGTGACATGCCCGAATTGAAGTCAATAGGAGGGACAGAACCGGGCCGGACAAAAGCGGGTGCACCCGCCCCTGCCCGGCATCGACCCTCGCAAGCCGACCGTGTCGAAACTCTTGACCGTTTCCTTAACAGGCAGTCTGATGTGCGGCAGCGTTCGATTCAGCCGAATTTTGATCGGTTGTGGTCTGCCTTGTTTCCCTCCATGGGATCCCCAGGGCAGCCGAGTGAAAGGGAAACGCCCTCGATGCGCCGTGCCTGGCTCCTCATACTCGCCGTGCTCCTCAGCCTCGTCCCCCAGGCCCTCCTGGCCGGCACCGCGCACGCGGCGACCGTCACGATCTCCAACCAAACCCAGTTCACCGATCCCACCGGAGCCGTGGTGCACGCACACGGCGGCGGTGTGATCAAGGTCGGCTCCTTCTACTACTGGTTCGGTGAGAACCGCAACGAGGACAACTCCTTCCGGTACGTGTCCGCCTACCGCTCGACCGATCTGAAGACCTGGGAGTTCCGGCGCCACGTCCTGACGCAGGCCACCGACCCGGAGCTCGCCTCGGCCAACATCGAGCGCCCCAAGGTCATGTACAACAGCGCCACCGGCAAGTTCGTCATGTGGATGCACAAGGAACTGGCCACCGACTACACCCAGGCCCGGGCCGCCGTCGCCGTCTCCGACACCGTTGACGGCGACTACTCCTGGCAGGGCAGCTTCCGCCCGCTGGGCCACATGTCCCGCGACATCACCGTCTACACGGACGACGACGGCACCGGCTACATGATCTCCGCCGCCCGCGAGAACCGCGACCTGCACATCTACCGCCTCAGCCCCGACTACCTCACCGTCGAGACCCGTGTGCAGCTGCTCTGGGCCGGCCAACTGCGCGAGGCCCCGGCGCTGTTCAAGCGCAACGGCGTCTACTTCCTGCTGACCTCCGGCGCCACCGGCTGGCGGCCCAACCAGCAGATGTACGCGACCGCCTCCAGCATCACCGGCACCTGGAGCGACCTGCACAACGTCGGAGACTCCACCGGCTACGGCTCCCAGACCACGTTCGTCCTGCCCGTGCAGGGCAGCGCGGGCACCGAGTACCTCTACATGGGCGACCGCTGGGGCAACTCCTTCGGCCAGAACGTCAACGCCTCGAAATACGTCTGGCTGCCGCTCGAGTTCCCCACCGACACCACGATGACCATGGACTGGTTCGCGCAGATCAACATCGACACCGCGGCCGGCAGGGTCGACGGCGTCGGCGGGCCCTGGGAGACGGTCAGCGCACGCCACAGCACCAAGTGCCTCGACGTGCCCAGCAGGTCCCTGGACGACGGCACCCAGATCACCCAGTACACCTGCAACGGCGGCATGAACCAGGCCTGGTGGTTCAAGGACATGGGCAGCGGATACGTCCAGCTCTCCGCCCGGCACAGCGGCAAGTGCCTGGACGTGGCCAACAACTCCACCGCCAACGGCAACCCGGTCATCCAGTGGACCTGCGGCACCGGCACCAACCAGCAGTGGCAGCTCCAGGACGCCGGTGACGGCTGGGTCCGCCTCGTCTCACGCCTCAGCGGCAAGTGCCTCGACGTGTCGGACAAGTCCACCGCCGACGGCGCCAAGCTCATCCAGTGGACCTGCGGCACCGGCACCAACCAGCAGTTCAGGCGCGCGGCCTGAGCGGCTCCGGCGGCCCGGCCCGGGACCGGGCCGGGCCGCCGGAGCACGCCTCGGCTCATCCCCCGCACTGCTCCAGCATCATCTGCCGGTCGGGTGTGGTCACCGCCAGTTCGTACTTGAGGGCGACCTGGGTGAAGCGGACCGCGTAGGCGCAGCGGATCTGTTTGTTCGGCGGGAGCCAGGAGGCGGGGCCCGAGTCGCCCTTGGACGAGTTGGCGCGGCCCTCGGCCGGGATCAGGTTGAGCGGGTCGTTGGCCATCTGCTCCCGCTTGTCCTCCGACCAGCGCGAGGAGCCCATCTGCCAGCTGTAGGAGAGCGGCACCACGTGGTCTATCTGCACTTCGGTGGCCTTCTGCTTGCGCCACTCGATGGTCGTACCGGTGTACGGGTCGTGCAGCGTCATCGCGATGACCACACAGTCGGACCCGGAGCGGAAACGCAGGCTCTGGCCGTCGCGCTGCAGTAGGTCGTTGCGGGTGTCGCAGCCGTTGCGGGCCAGCGGGACCCCGTCGGCCGTGTCCATCCACGCGTAGCCGAACTCGTCCCGGTCGTAGCCCGTCTTGGGTCCGCGCCCCTTCGTCCGCAGGGTCTCGATGAGCTTGCGGGCGGCGGCCCGGTCGGTCTCGCTCGTCAGCGGGGCGAGGCCCGGCTTGGTGCCGTCCGGGTTCTTCAGGGGGCTGACGGCACGACCGTCCTGTGCCGGTGCCGCGGCACCGCTGCCCGTCGAAGAGCCGCCCTCTTCAAGGCCTTCGCAGCCGGCGACGAAAGCCATGGCGGCGATCACCGCAAGTCCGGTCCTGACGGGGGCTTTCGCCCCGCCCCTCAGACGCGTCATGCCGCGCCCCTCCCCTCGCCTGCCCGGTTCCCGCCTCCGCACGGGCGGGGGTGTGCCTGTCTCACCGTAGCGGCCGAGAGGTCCAGACCATATGGGGCCAAAATAAGCATGGCGAACAAGTCGGGCGTATCGTCGATTGCGAGTCACCTCCGGAAGGAGCTCTGGATGGGCATCTTCGACAAGTTCAGGAACCAGGCGAAGGGCAGCAAGGGCAAGGACATGTCCGACGCCGCGGAACGGAAGGCCAACGAGAAGTCGGGCAACAAGTACGAGAGCCAGGTCGACGACGCGCAGCAGCGGATCGAAGGCCGGCTCGGCATGGATCGCGACAGGCCCGAACAGCCGTAGGCCGGAGACTCACGGAGGTCATGAAGTCCGCCGCGCACAACGCCCCGGCCGGGCTCCCTGAACCACCAGGCGACAGAGGCCGTCCGCGGAGACCACCTCCCGCGGGCGGCTCCCCTGTCTTCGCGCCCACGGTGGGCACGGTGAACGCCCGACCCACCCACACCCGGCCAACGATGAGGTGTTCCGGACGCTGGCGACCACGCTGTTCCCGTTCCGTCTGAAGACCCCTCCAGGGGCCCAGAACGGCCCTACGACCCCAGGATCGACGCCAGGAACTCCCCGACCCAGCCCAGCAGTTCCCGCCCGATCAACGGCTTCCCGCCCACCTTCGCGGTCTTGGGGCGCGGCACCAGCACCTGGTGCGCCGACGGTTTGATGACGGTCCCCGGGTAGAGGCGCTTGAGGCGCAGCTCCTGGGACTCCCTCAACTCGACCGGTGCGAAGCGGATGTTGTTGCCCTGGAGGACGACCTCGCCGACGCCGCACGCGCGCGCGAGCATGCGCAGCCCCGCCACCAGCAACAGGTTCTCCACCGGTTCCGGCAGCTTGCCGTAGCGGTCGACGAGTTCCTCGCGTACGGCCTTGATGTCGTCCTCGGTGTTGACCGAGGCGATCGCCCGGTACGCCTGGAGGCGCAGGCGCTCGCCGGGGGCGTAGTCGTGCGGGACGTGCGCGTCGACCGGGAGCTCGATCTTGACCTCGAGGGGGGCCTCCTCCTCGACGCCGCCCTCCATGGAGGCGCGGTAGTCCGCGACGGCCTCGCCGACCATGCGGACGTACAGGTCGAAGCCGACGCCCGCGATGTGGCCGGACTGTTCGCCGCCGAGGAGGTTTCCGGCGCCGCGGATCTCCAGGTCCTTCATGGCCACGTACATGCCCGCGCCCATCTCGGTGTGCTGGGCGATGGTCGCCAGGCGCTCGTGGGCGGTCTCCGTGAGGGGCTTCTCCGGCGGGTAGAGGAAGTACGCGTAGCCGCGCTCGCGGCCTCGGCCCACCCGGCCGCGCAACTGGTGGAGCTGGGAGAGGCCGAAGTTGTCGCCGCGCTCCACGATCAGCGTGTTCGCGTTGGAGATGTCGATGCCGGACTCGACGATCGTCGTCGACACCAGCACGTCGAACCTCTTCTCCCAGAAGTCGACGACGACCTGCTCCAGCGACTGCTCCGACATCTGGCCGTGGGCGGTCGCGATGCGGGCCTCGGGGACGATCTCCCTGAGACGGGCCGCCGCCCGGTCGATCGACTCCACCCGGTTGTGGATGTAGAAGACCTGGCCCTCGCGCAGCAGCTCGCGGCGGATGGCGGCGCCGATCTGCCGCTCCTCGTACGGGCCCACGAAGGTGAGCACCGGGTGGCGCTCCTCGGGGGGCGTGGTGATCGTCGACATCTCGCGGATGCCGGTGACCGCCATCTCCAGGGTGCGCGGGATGGGGGTCGCGGACATCGTCAGCACGTCGACGTTCGCGCGCAGCTTCTTCAGCTGCTCCTTGTGCTCGACGCCGAAGCGCTGCTCCTCGTCGACGATGACCAGGCCCAGGTCCTTGAACTTGGTCTCGGCGGAGAACAGGCGGTGGGTGCCGATGACGACGTCCACCGAGCCGTCACGCAGGCCCTCGAGGACCGCCTTGGCCTCGGTGTCGGACTGGAAGCGCGACAGGGCGCGCACGTTCACCGGGAACTGCGAGTAGCGCTCGCCGAACGTCCCGAAGTGCTGCTGGACCAGCAGGGTGGTGGGGACGAGCACGGCGACCTGCTTGCCGTCCTGAACCGCCTTGAAGGCGGCGCGGACGGCGATCTCCGTCTTGCCGTAGCCCACGTCGCCGCAGACCAGGCGGTCCATGGGGACGGTCTTCTCCATGTCCTCCTTGACCTCGGCGATGGTGGTGAGCTGGTCGGGCGTCTCCGCGTACGGGAAGGCGTCCTCCAGCTCGCGCTGCCAGGGGGTGTCCGGGGCGAAGGCGTACCCGGGGGCGGCCATCCGCGCGCTGTACAGCCTGATCAGGTCGGCGGCGATCTCCTTGACCGCCTTCTTCGCGCGCGCCTTGGTCTTCGTCCAGTCGGCGCCGCCCAGGCGGTGCAGGGTGGGGGCCTCGCCGCCGACGTACTTGGTGATCTGTTCCAGCTGGTCGGTGGGGATGTAGAGCCGGTCGCCGGGCTGGCCGCGCTTGGCGGGGGCGTACTCGACCACCAGGTACTCGCGGGTCGCGCCCTGCACGGTCCGCTGCACCATCTCGATGTAGCGGCCCACGCCGTGCTGCTCGTGGACGATGTAGTCGCCCGCTTCCAGGGTGAGCGGGTCGATGGTCTTGCGGCGCCGGGCCGGCATCCGGACGCCGTCCTTGCCGGCCGCCTTCTGCCCGGTGAGGTCGGTCTCCGTCAGGACGGCGAGCTTGAGCGCCGGGTCGACGAAGCCGTAGTCGATCGAGCCGCACGCCACGTGCACGACGGAAGGGCTCAGCGAGGCGAGGTCCGCGTCCATGCGGGCCGCGATGCCCTCCCCGCCGAGCACCTCGACGGTACGGGCCGCCGGGCCGTGCGCCTCCGTCACGTACACCGCGCGCCAGCCGTCGGCGAGCCAGCCCTTGGTGTCGGCCAGCGCCTTCGCGGTGTCCCCGCGGTACGTCTCGGGCGCGTGCATGCCGAGCTTCATCGTGTCGGCGTCCAGTTCGTCGTCCGCCGCGAACGGCGACACCGACCACCACATCATGTCCAGCTCGCGCGCCCGGTCCCGGACGTCCGCGATGGCCCACAGGGACGCCGCGTCGACGTCGATGGGCGCCTCGCCGCCGCCGGCGGTGGCCGCCCAGGACGCCTGCAGGAACTCCTGCGACGTCGCCACGAGGTCGGCGGCACGCGTGCGTACCCGCTCGGGATCGCAGACGACGGCCATGGAGCCCTTGGGCAGGACGTCCAGCAGCAGCTCCATGTCGTCGACCAGAACCGGCGCCAGGGACTCCATTCCCTCCACGGCGATGCCCTCGGCGATCTTTCCGAGCAGCTCACCCAGCTCCGGGTGCTCCTCGGCGAGGGCACGCGCACGCGTACGGACGTCTTCCGTCAACAGAAGTTCACGGCAGGGCGGCGCCCACAGGCCGTGCTCGGCGACTTCGAGGGAGCGCTGGTCGGCGACCTTGAAGTAGCGGATCTCCTCGACGTCGTCGCCCCAGAACTCGACGCGCAGGGGGTGTTCCTCGGTGGGCGGGAACACGTCGAGGATGCCGCCTCGTACGGCGAACTCGCCGCGCTTCTCGACGAGCTCCACGCGCGCGTACGCGGCGGCGGCGAGGGCTTGGACGATCTCGTTCAGGTCGGCGGTCTGCCCGGTCCTCAGGGCCACCGGCTCCAGGTCACCGAGGCCTTTGACCTGCGGCTGGAGCACGGATCGTACGGGCGCCACGACGACGGAGACCGGGCCGGTCTCGGGGTCGTCGGGGCGGGGGTGGGCCAGGCGGCGCAGCACGGCGAGGCGGCGGCCGACGGTGTCGCTGCGCGGGCTCAGGCGCTCGTGCGGGAGCGTCTCCCAGGACGGGTACTCCACGACGCCTTCGGGCGGGAGCAGCGAGCGCAGGGCCGCCGCCAGGTCCTCCGCCTCGCGTCCGGTCGCCGTCACCGCCAGCACGGGCCGGCCGGCCTCGCGGGCGAGCGCGGCGACAGCGAAGGGGCGGGCGGCGGGCGGGCCGACCAGGTCGACGTGCATGCGGTTGCCGTCTGCGGCCGCGGTGATCGCTTCCGCGAGGGCGGGGTCCTTGACTACGGCGTCGAGCAGACCGTGCAGGCTCATTCGGGGGCGGCTTTCGTCCGGGGGGTGGGCAACGCGAATCGCCCGACGCGCGTGGCGGGCCGGGGGTGCCTCCAGCGTACGTCGCTGCGCGGGCGGGTGCGGGAGCTGTGGACAACGCCCTGTGGACAACGTGCGTCGCCTGGTGCTCGGCGCCTGCGTGGGCGTACCAGGGGGCCCCGCCCTCTGGACCCCCGGCCTGTACCCACCCGCCACCCGACGCGGCACGTCAAAGGTGAACCTCGAAAAGACGACAAGAACCCGGCGCCGAGAAGTCCCCCGTGACTTCTCGGCGCCGGGCATCCCCCGTCCGCGGTGGCTGCGGTGCTTACTCGGTCGCGATCGCGGCCAGGACGTTCATCCGCCCCGCCCGGAACGCCGGGATCAGCGCCGCGAACAGGCCCACGAAGGCCGAGCCGACGAAGACGCCGATGATCGTCGGCCAGGGGATCTCGAGGACGTTGAGGCCCTCCAGGGCGAGGAGCTTCTGGGCGGTGGCGCCCCAGCCCATGCCCAGCCCCAGGCCGAGCAGCGCACCGAACAGGGCGATCACCACCGACTCCATGCGGATCATCCGCCGCAGCTGGCGCCGCGAGAGGCCGATGGCCCGCATCAGGCCGATCTCCCGCGTCCGCTCGACCACCGAGAGGGCCAGGGTGTTCACCACACCCAGGACGGCCACGATGATCGCCAGGGCGAGCAGGCCGTAGACCATGTTCAGGAGCTGGCCGATCTGGTCCTTCAGTTCCTGCTTGTAGTCGGTCTGGTCGCGGACCTGGTACTGCGGGTAGTCGTGCAGCGCCTTCTTCAGCGCCGCGTACGCCTGGTCCGTCTGACCGGCCTTGGCCTTGGCGAACATGATCGTGTTCGGCGGGATCTGGTCGGCCGGGACGTACTTCCGCATCGTCTCGATGCTGATGTAGCGCGCACCCTGGTCGAGGGCGCTGTCGTCGCTCGTGATGGCCGCGACCTTCAGCTTCGCCGTCTCGCCGCCCTTGAAGGCGACGTCGATGGTGTCGCCGACCTTCACGCCGTGTGCCGTGGCGTAGTCCGAGCCGACCGACATGGCGTCCTTGCCGTAGGCGGCCGTCAGGGTGCCCGCGGTGGTCGCGCGGCGCAGGTCCTCGGCGTACGACGGGTCCGCGGCGGTGACGCCGGAGTCGTCGGTCTTGCCGTCGGGCGAGGTGAGTGTGGCGTTGAGTTCCTTGTAGCTGGTGACGTGGGCCAGGCCGGGGCTCTGCTCCATCGCCTTCTGGGCCTGCGGGACGATCCGCTGGTTGCCCTGGACGATGAAGTCCGCGCCGACCGACTTGTCCAGCTCGCTCGTCGCCGAGGCGACCATCGAGGAGCCGACCACCGACAAGCAGGCCACCAGGGCCAGGCCGATCATCAGGGCGGCGCCCGTGGCACCGGTACGGCGCGGGTTGCGCAGCGCGTTGCGTTCGGCCATGCGTCCCACCGGGCCGAAGCCCCGCAGCAGCACCGCGCTGATCACCCGGACGACCCCACCGGCCAGCAGCGGGCCGATGACGACGAAGCCGATCAGGGTCAGCACCACGCCCGCGCCCAGCATCAGCGAGCCGTCGCTCGCCTTGTCGGCGGTGCCGGCCGCGTAGAGGGCGAACCCGCCGGCGCCCGTCAGCACGAGCCCGATCAGGCCGCGCACCAGGCCGGCCCGGCCGTCGGCCGGCGTACCGGCGTCGCGCAGCGCGGCCATCGGGGAGACCTTGCCGGCGCGGCGGGCCGGGAGGTAGGCGGCGAGGACGGTGACGACGACGCCCAGCAGGACACCGGCGACGGGGGTGGTCGCCTTGATGGTCAGGTCGTCGGTGGAGAGGTTCATGCCGGCCGCCGACATGAGCTTCATCAGGCCGATGGCGATGCCGACGCCGGCCCCGACGCCCAGGATGGATCCGACGACGCCCAGCAGTGTCGCCTCGACCAGTACGGACCGGTTGACCTGCCCGCGGGAGGAGCCGACGGCCCGCATCAGGCCGATCTCGCGGGTCCGCTGGGCGACCAGCATCGAGAACGTGTTGATGATCAGGAAGATGCCCACCAGGAACGCGATCCCGGCGAAGCCGAGCATGGCGTACTTGATGACGTTCATGAACTCGCCGACGTCCTTGCGGTTCTCGTCGGCGTTCTCCTTGGCCGTCTGGAGCTTGAACGTGCCGTCCAGGGCCCGGTCGACGTTCTGCTTGAGCCGCGTGTCACTGACACCGGCCGCGGCCGTCACGTTGACCTGCGTGAACCGGCCGGTGGCACCGAGGAGTTCACGCTGTGCGGTCGCGGTGTCGAAGAAGACGATCGCGGCACCGGGGTTGGTCACCTTGAAGGTGGCGACCCCGACGATCTTCGCGGTGAAGTCACCGGCGACGGAGATCGTGCGCAGTTCGTCGCCGATCTCGAGGTCGTGCTTGTCGGCGGTGTCGGCGTCGACCATCAGCTCGGTCGGCCCGCGCGGGGCGTGCCCGGAGGTGATCTCCATCGACCGGAGTTCGTTCTTCGTCCAGTTGCCGGCGATCGTCGGAGCGCCGTTGCTGGAGCCCATGTTCTTGTTGTCGCTGTTGACGACGGTCACGTTCATCGAACTGACCGCGCCCTCGACCGACTTGACGCCGTCCGCCTTCCTCACCTGCTCCAGCGTGGAGGCCGGCAGTGATTCGGGCTTGCCGTTCTGCGGCGTGTCGTCGCTCCTGGCCTCCTTCGGGGAGACCGTGACGTCGGACGCGCTCGTCGCGAACAGCTTGTCGAAGGTCGTGTTCATCGTGTCGGTGAACACGAGCGTGCCGCACACGAACGCCACCGACAGCAGGACCGCGACGGCCGACAGTGCCATGCGTCCCTTGTGCGCGAAGAAGTTGCGCATCGAGGTCTTCAGGACGGTCATGACGTGCGCCCCCGGGCGTCGAAGTCCTTCATGCGGTCCAGGACGGTCTCGGCGGTCGGCTTGTACATCTCGTCGACGATCCGGCCGTCGGCGAGGTACAGCACGCGGTCCGCGTACGACGCCGCCACCGGGTCGTGCGTGACCATCACGATGGTCTGGCCGAGCTCGTCCACCGACCGGCGCAGGAAGCTCAGAACTTCGGCGCCCGCGCGCGAGTCGAGGTTTCCGGTCGGCTCGTCACCGAAGATGATCTCGGGCCGGGCGGCCAGGGCGCGGGCCACGGCGACGCGCTGCTGCTGACCGCCGGAGAGCTGGGTCGGCCGGTGCTTGAGCCGGTCGGAGAGGCCGACGGTGTCGACGACCCGCCCCAGCCACGCCTTGTCGGGCTTGCGGCCCGCGATGTCCATGGGCAGCGTGATGTTCTCGAGCGCGTTCAGCGTCGGCAGCAGGTTGAACGCCTGGAAGATGAACCCGATCCGGTCCCGGCGCAGCTGGGTGAGCTTCTTGTCCCTCAGCCCGGTGATCTCGGTCTCGTCCAGGTAGATCTGCCCGGACGTCACGGTGTCGAGCCCGGCGAGGCAGTGCATCAAGGTGGACTTGCCGGACCCCGAGGGGCCCATGATCGCGGTGAACTGACCGCGGGCGATGTCCACGTCGACGTGGTCCAGGGCGACGACGCGGGTCTCCCCGGACCCGTACGCCTTCACGACCTGCCGCGCCCGCGCGGCAACGGCCGTACGCCCGCCAGTGCCCCCGTGCCTGGTGATGGTCACAGCCGATGTCACGGTATGTCTCCTAAGTCGGTCAGCAGGTGAATCTGTTGATCAGCAGGTGCTCAGCGGATGAGCCGTTCGAATGGGTACGTCGATGAGTCTGGCGCCAGGAGAGGGTCCCGCGCGCTGGTGCCGGGCCCCGTCTTGTGCGGGGGAAAACCCCACCCCCGGAGGGTCGGTGAACCACACCCGACCGCCCCCCGCCCCCTTCCTGACCGCTCCCCGAACCGCTGTCCAGCGGCGTAAAGCCAGGTTAAGGACGCCCCCCACCCCATCTCCTCCTCCGCCGGTACGAACCCTCCCCCAGCCGTAGTACGGAGGTACCCCTAGGGGCAGTCCACCGCCGGGTGGATACGTTCTCCGGGTCCGCTCCACCCTGCGGCCCAGCCAGGCTCCACCCTCCCGTGACGTCAGCGTCAAGTCCTCCCGCGATGCGCGTCGGACCTCCCGCGATGTACGCGTCGGATGGGAAGCTGTCCGACGGCAGATAGGTGCAAGGGGAAAGGACCTCGCGTGGGCGACACGCAACCCGCGATACAGCAGGCCGTCCGGCGCACCACACCCGACCGGCGCGGTGCCGTGGTCGCCGCCCTGATGCTCGCGATGGCCCTGGCGGCACTCGACTCCACCATCGTGTCCACCGCCGTACCGCAGATCGTCGGCGACCTCGGCGGCTTCTCGGTCTTCTCCTGGCTGTTCTCCGGCTATCTGCTCGCCGTCACCGTCACCCTGCCCGTCTACGGCAAGCTCTCCGACACCTTCGGCCGCAAGCCGGTGCTGATCGCGGGCGCGGCCCTGTTCCTGCTCGGTTCCCTGCTGTGCGCGGTGGCCTGGAACATGGGCGCGCTGATCGCCTTCCGGGTGGTGCAGGGCTTGGGAGGAGGGGCGTTGCAGGGCACGGTCCAGACGCTCGCCGCCGACCTGTACCCCCTCGAGGAGCGCCCGAAGATCCAGGCCAAGCTGTCCACGGTCTGGGCGGTGTCCGCGGTCGCGGGCCCCGGCGTGGGCGGCGTCCTGGCGGCGTACGCGGACTGGCGCTGGATCTTCCTGGTCAACCTGCCGATCGGCGCGGTGGCCCTGTGGCTGATCGTCCGCCACCTCCACGAACCGCAGCGGGACGTACGACCTGAGGAGGAGACGAAGGCGGCCACGCGCGCGCGTGTCGACTGGGCGGGCGCGCTCGCGGTGTTCGCGTGCGGCGGCGTCCTGCTCACCGCGCTGGTACAGGGCGGGGTGGCCTGGCCCTGGCTGTCGGCCCCCTCACTGGCCCTGTTCGGTGCGGGCCTCGCGCTCGTGGTGGTCGTGGTGCTGGTGGAACGCAGGGCGGCCGAGCCGATCATCCCCGGGTGGGTGTGGCGACGCCGTACGATCGCCGCGGTCAACCTGGCCCTCGGCGCGCTGGGCCTGCTGATGGTGGCCCCGACCGTCTTCCTGCCGACGTACGCCCAGTCCGTCCTCGGCCTGGCGCCGGTGACCGCCGGATTCGTGCTCTCGGTATGGACGTTGAGCTGGCCGGTGTCGGCCGCGCTCAGCCAGCACGTCTACCGGCGCATCGGCTTCCGCAACACCGCGATGCTCGGCATCGGCACGGCCGCGCTGATCCTGTTCGCGTTCCCGTTCCTGCCGTACCCGGGCGAGGCATGGCAGCCGACGCTGCTGATGCTGCTGCTGGGCTGTGCGCTCGGGCTGTTCCAACTCCCGCTGCTCGTCGGCGTCCAGTCGACGGTCGACTGGGCGGAACGCGGCACCACCACAGCGTCCGTCCTCTTCTGCCGCCAGACCGGCCAGACCCTCGGCGCGGCTCTCTTCGGCGCGGTCGCCAACGGCGTACTGGCCGCACGGCTCGGCGGCGCGGGCGACCTGGACTCCGTGACCCGGGCCCTGGACGCGGGCCCCGCGCCCGAGGCGACCCGGCACGCGATCGCGGACGCGGTGCACGCGGTGTACCTGGGGGCGGCGGGCGCGGCGGCGATCGCCTTCGTGGTGCTGCTGGTGCTGGCGCCGCGGCGGTTCCCGGTACTGACGGAACAGTGAGCCGACGGATCGCCTGGCGGACGAATCCAGCGGTCAGAAGACGATCCCCACGAATGCCCGGGAGTTTATCGAGGTGCTTGAGAACGGCACGCCCCCTACCCTGCCCCCATGGTGAAGCTGGAACGACTGCGCCCGGACCACGCGGACGCCCTCCTGGCCTTCGAGCGCACGAACCGCGCCTATTTCGTCCGCTCCATTCCGGATCGCGGCGACGCGTACTTCACCGAATTCACCGCCCGTCTCACGGCGTTGCTCGCCGAGCAGGAAGCGGGTGTCTGCCATTTCCACGTGATTCTGGACGCGGACGGCGAGTTGATCGGCCGGATCAACCTCGTGGACGTCACGGAGGACCGCTCGGCCACACTCGGCTACCGCGTCGCCGAGTCCGCCACCGGACGGGGTGTGGCCACGGCGGCGGTGGCAGCGGTATGCCGCCTGGCCGCGACGACGTACGCGCTGACCTCACTCACGGCGGTCACCACCCTGGACAACCAGGCGTCCAGAACCGTCCTCGAACGCAGCGGCTTCACCGCCGAGGGCGACACCACGATCGGCGACCGCCCCGGCATCGCCTACCGGCTCGCACCCCTCACCCCCTCTTGGCCCCAACGGCCTCCTTCCGTATGAGCTGGAGGAACGTCGGCGTGTTCTCCGTCGTGCGTACGTCCACGAACGCGCGCACGTGACCGGCACCGGCAGCCTGCCGTACCAGTTCACGCGCCAGATCGACCCGCGCCGTGTACCGGCCGGGCAGGCGTGACGTGCCGACCCGGTAGTCGCTGACCGTGTCCGCGTCGAAGAGGCCGCCGGGGCGGAGGACCGTCCAGTCGAGGTCGGTCCCGCGGACGACGGCCTCCAGGCGACGCATGTCCTCGTACACCGTGCGGCCCATGAACCGCATGACGGCCGGCTCCACCACCTTGCGGAACAGGAGGCTCTCGCCGGGCGCCGGTGTTCCGAACAGGACGGTGGAGGTCACGGCGACGAGGCGTCGTACGCCGTGCTTGGTCATGGCCTGGGTGATGTGGGTGATGCCGGCGGAGTACACGGTCACCGGGTCCTTGCCGTAGGGGACGCCGAGTGCCGAGATCACGGCGTCCTGCCCGGCGACCGCCCGCTCGACGGCGGCGGGGTCGTGCACGTCGGCCTCGACCACCCGCACGCGCCGTCCCTGTCCCACGAAGGCCTCCGGGTGGCGCGTGACGGCGGTGACCGCGTGCCCCTCCGCGCTCGCCCGCTCGACGACCAGCCGGCCCGTCGGCCCGTTCGCTCCGAACACGACCATGTCCATTGCCTGCCTCCTCGTGAATCCCGAACCTGAGCTCTCGCCGACAAGAGGAGTCGAGCGGCCGGGAGTGTGACACCCCGCTCAAAAATCGGAGTTAATGCGGGTAACACCCGAGGTCAGCGGAGTAAGCGCGTACCGACCAATCAGTTTGGCGAAACCCTCGCGCACACGCCTACCTCCGAGTAGCGTGCGTGGCTCCGCTCACCCCACCCCCCCCACTCCTGAGCCGCCAAGGAGCACCGGGATGTCCTACGACCCGTCACCGTCGTACCCGTATCAACACCCACCGCACCCACCGCACGACGCGTCACCGTCGTACGCCACCTATCCCTGGCAGCCGCCCGCGCCCGAACCGGCGAGACAGCACCCCCGACGGCACCCCGCCCTCGGGCACCACAGCGACCTGCGGATCCTGCGCAGCGCCTACCGCTGGCAGCGGCGCACGGCCACCCTCACCGCGCTCGGCTACTTCACGCTCTTCCTGATCCTGTCCGCGTTCGCGCCGGGCTTCATGACGAGCACGGTCGCCGGGCTGCCCACCGGACTGCTGCTCGCCCTGATACAGCTGCCCGTCACCTGGCTGGCGGTGGGTCTGTACGAGCACACGGCCCGCCGTTACGTCGATCCGATCGCGGACCGCATCCGCAAGGAGTCCGAAGTCAGCGCCAAGCGAGAGGGGGCGGCGCGGCGATGACGGGATTCAGCGACTCCGCCCAGGCGATGTCCCTGGTGGCGTTCTCGACGGTCGCCACCATCACGCTCCTGCTGTGCGTGATGACCGGCCCCGACCGGGACGACCTCGACGAGTTCTACACCGGCTACAGCTCCCTGTCCCCCATGCGCAACGGCCTCGCGATCGCCGGCGACTACATCTCCGCCGCGACCGTGCTCGGCACCGGCGGCGTCATCGCCCTGTGCGGGTACGACGGTGTCGTCCTCGCCCTCAGTACGGCGCTGTCGCTGATGCTGCTGATGTTCCTGCTGGCCGAACCCCTGCGCAACGCGGGCCGGTTCACCATGGGCGACGCGCTGGCGCGGCGGATGCCGGGGCGGGGCGTCCGTATCGCCGCGTGCGCCGTGACCATCGCCGCGCTGCTGCCGCTGATGCTCGTCCAGCTGGCCGGCACCGGCCAACTCCTCGCGTTCATCCTCGGCTTCTCCGGCGACTCGCTGAAGACCGGCTGCATCATCGGCCTGGGCGCGATGATGATCAGCTACGCGGCGATCGGCGGCATGAAGGGCACCGCCCTCATCCAGATCATGAAGATCGTGATGCTGCTCGGATCGGGTGCCGTGGTCTCCGTACTGATCCTGAACAGGTTCGACTGGGACCCGGGCGCGCTGTTCGACACGGCGGCGGAACAGAGCGGCGTGGGGTCCGCCTTCCTGCAGTCGGGGCTGGAGTTCGCGGGCAGTCCGCATCCCCGCCTCGACATGATCAGCACTCAGTTGGCGGTGGTCCTCGGTGGTGGCTGCCTGCCGCACATCACGATGCGCATGTACACCGCCTCCAGCGCCCGGCAGGTACGCCGTTCGATGTCCTGGGCGGTGTCGTCGGTGGTGCTGTTCGTGCTGGTCATCACGGTCGTCGGGTTCGGTGCGACGGCGTTGATCGGCCGGGCGGTGATCGCGCAGGCGGACCCGCAGGGCAACACGGCGTACCTGCTGGCCTCCCGGGCGGCGTTCGGCGCCGACGTCTCCACGGCGGAGACGCTGCTCTTCACGACCGTCACCACGGCGATCTTCCTCACCCTGCTCGCCTCGGTCGCCGGCATGATCCTCGCCTGCGCCAACTCCCTCGCCCACGACGTGTTCGCGGCCCGCGTGCGGGAGATGTCCGAGCGCCGCGAGATGATGCTGGCGCGGTTGTCGGCCCTGGTGGTCGGCGTTGCGGCGATCGTGCTCGCCACGCTGGTCCAACACCGCAGTCTGCAACCCCTGGTGACCCTGTCCTTCTGCCTCGGCGCCTCCGCCATCGCCCCCGCGCTCGTCTACAGCCTCTTCTGGCGCCGCTACACCCGAACGGGCCTGCTCTGCACGCTCATCGGCGGCTCGCTGGTGGTGCTGCTCCTGATGCCGGGCACGAACCTGGTCTCCGGTTCCCCCGCCTCCGCCTTCCCCGAGGCCGACTTCAACTGGTTCCCGTTCACGACGACGGGCCTCGTGTCGATCCCGGCGGGCTTCGCCTTCGGGTGGCTGGGGACGGTGGCTTCGGGAAAGGGCAAGGCCGAGGAGCAGAGGAAGCAGTACGAAGCGGTGGAGGGGTGGATCCTCGCCGGGGCGGTACGGAAGGAAAGCTGACGGCTTCGGAAGGGGGCGGATCCCCCTCTGTCACTCCGCCCCCCTCCGTCCGTCACTCCGTCGCCGCCCGCCCCGTAAGCGCCGTCAGACTGTTCCGTACGTGATCCATCTGCGCCCGCACGTCGTCCCACCGCTCCCCGTGCTCCCGCAGCACCCGCTCCGTCTCCCGGGCGATCCGCTCCTCCCTGGCCCGCGCCTCCGCGACCACCTCGGCCGCCCGCGCCTGCGCCTCCTCCTGCCGCTGCCGCGCCGACGCCTCCTCCTCGGCGAACGCCTGCTTCGCCTCGGACAGGACGGCCTCAGCACACGCCACCCGCTCGGCGGTGAGCGCGTCCAGCGCGGCCGCCCGCTCCTCCGCCTCCCGCTCAGCCTCGGCCCAACGATCGGCATGCTCCTTGGCCTGCTCGCCGAGCATCGCGGTGGTGCGCTGCCGTACCTCGCGCAACGCCGCAAGTGCCTCCCCGCGCCCCTCCTTCACCTCGCGCCGGGCACCGACGCGGATCTCGTCGGCCTCGGCCTGGGCCGCGAGCAGGCGCTGCCGGGCGCGTTCGTCGGCCTCGGAGCGTACGGCGTCGGCGTGCGCCTGCGCTGCCTCGCGCACGGCGTCCGCACGCTCCCGCGCCTCCGCCACGAGGCGCTGCGCCTCCTGCCGCGCGCCCTCCCGTACCGCGTCGGCCTCCTCCTGCCCGAGCTCGAAGAGCTGCCGCGCGCGCTCCCCGAGCGCCTCGTACGTCTGCGGAGCCAGTTCCGCCACGGTCTCCCGCAGCAGCGCCGCCTCCGTCTCCATCTCCCTGGCGAGGACGGTGAGACGGGCGGCGCGCTCCCAGGCGGCGTCGCGGTCCCGGGAGAGGGCGCCGGCGTACGCGTCGACCTGTTCGGGACGGTAGCCGCGCCCCCGTACCGCCATGACAGCCATGAATCCATGTGGCGCGACCGAAGCGCTGCTCATCCTGGAACCCCTCTCCGCCGAACCGACACGAATGGATGCGACATGATGATTTCGCGGCCATCTTGATATATCGGACGGAAGTGTTCGTAACGCGACACTCCGCGCACACGTCACGGTCACAGGTCCGGCTCCAGGCCCGGGTCGGCCCCGGGTCCAGCTCTGGATCCGGCTCCAAGTCCGGTTCCCGGTCCGGGGCCAAGTCCGGGGCCAGGTCCGGATCCGGGCCGAGGTCCCGGTCCAGGTCCAGGTCCGGGCCGAGGTCCAGGTCCGGGCCGAGGTCCAGATCCGGGCCGAGGTCCGGGCACGCTGCAAGTCCGGGTCCCAGTCCGGGGCCAAGTCCGGGGCCAGGTCCGGATCCGGGCCGAGGTCCCGGTCCAGGTCCAGGTCCGGGCCGAGGTCCAGGTCCGGGCCGAGGTCCAGATCCGGGCCGAGGTCCAGATCCGGGCCGAGGTCCAGATCCGGGCCGAGGTCCAGATCCGGGCCGAGGTCCGGGCAAGCTGCAAGTCCGGTTCCCAGTCCGGGGCCAAGTCCGGGGCCAGGTCCGGATCCGGGCCGAGGTCCCGGTCCAGGTCCAGGTCCGGGCCGAGGTCCAGCTCCGGGCCGAGGTCCAGATCCGGGCCGAGGTCCGGGCACGCTGCAAGTCCGGTTCCCTGTCCGGGGCCAAGTCCGGGGCCAGGTCCGGATCCGGGCCGAGGTCCCGGTCCAGGTCCAGGTCCGGGCCGAGGTCCAGATCCGGGCCGAGGTCCGGGCAAGCTGCAAGTCCGGTTCCCAGTCCGGGGCCAGGTCCGGGGCCAGATCCAGGTCGGGCCGAGGTCCAGATCCAGATCCACGTCCAAGTTCATGCGGGACCGGGTCCGTCCGGGACCGGGCCCGAATCCACACCCCCGGGCACCCAGCGCACGCGAAAGGGCCGGCCCCGATCACACGACCGGGGCCGGCCCTCACCGCGCAGAACGCATCTCTCCAGCGGCCGGGGCGCCTTACAGCAGCCCGTCCCACATCTGTTCCAGCAGCACCGACCACCAGCTCTCCGGCGAACCGAGAGCCGCCGGGTCGAGCGCGGCCAACTGGGCCTGGAAGTCGACGGTCCAGCGTCCCGCCTGTTCCTGGTTCAGCCCGAACCGGAGCCGCCACATCCGACCGAGCAGCGCCAGGCACCGCTGGAACTCGGGCAGCCCCGTGTTCACGAACTGCGGCGGTACGGGCGCACCGCCCGGCCCCGCCTCCACGGGTACCGCCACGATGTTCGCCGTGCCGTACTGCACGCAGATCGCCCGGCCGAAGTCGCTGCCCATGACGAGGTACGAGCCCGCGTCCGAGGCCGGTTGCACTCCGCGCTCGGCCGCCAGCTCCGCCAGCGTCGGCACCGGCCGCCCCGGCTGGGCCTGCGCCCAGAAGAACGGACCCATGTCCATCGGCAGCCCCGCCACCACCAGCGAGTGCGCCACGACCGGCGGCACACCCTGCCGGGACACGGCGGCCTGCTCGAACCGGAACACCCCCGGCCCGAACGCCCCCGCGACCTCCTGCGCCACACCCTCCGGCGGAATCGGCGGCGCGGGCTGCACCTGAGGCAGCGGCGCCCGGATCGGGGCCGGGCGGGCAGGCCCGTCGGCGACCTGGTGCAACTCACCCTGGTGCTCTATGAGTTGCTGCATGCCCTGCCGACGGCTCGCGTGATCCGTGCCGTACGGCGCGATGCTCGCGATCCTCGCCTGCGGCCACTGCTCCCGGATCATCCGCGCACAGTACGCACCCGGCAGCTCACAGGACTCCAGCTCCGTGTGCAGCTCCAGCACCTGGTCCGGCGGCACGTTCATCGCGCGCAGCTCGTGGAAGATCTGCCACTCCGGATGCGGCGTCCCCGGCGCCGAACGCCGGATCAGCTGCTGCTCGGACCCGTCCTGCGCGCGGTACCGCAGTACGGCCTGATAGCCGGGCCCGACCGTCGGCTGCCCCTGGTGCTGCGGATAGCCGTACGCCGCCGGCTGCCCCGGCATGGGCTGCCCGGGAGGCGGCATCCCACCGGGAGGCATGGCACCGGGCGGCGGCATGGCGCCGGGCGGCATCGGCCGCTGCGGAGCGCCGGGACCCGCGCCGGATGGGCCCGGAGGCATACCCGGGGCCCCAGGCGCGCCGGGGGCCGGGGGAGGCGGCGGCGGAGTCGCGCCGGGTCCGCCCACCGGTGGCCCGGCCAACATGGTCTCCGCGTGGTGCACGGCACCTCGCGCGCCACCGGAAGAGCCCTGCGCACCGGGCGCGCCAGGCGGCTGAGGCGCACCAGGCCTGCCCGGGGCACCGGGCGGCTGAGGCGCACCGGGAGCACCGGGCGCCCCAGGAGCTCCCGGAGGCTGCGCCGCGGCCCCGCCAGGACCCATCCGCCCCGGATCGGCGAACATCGTGGCGGCATGGTGGACCTCACCCGGAGGCGTACCGCCGGGCGGGTTCGGAGCACCAGGCGGGTTCGGCGCGCCCGGCGCCTGCGGAGCGCCCGGCCCGCCGGCAGGTCCCCCAGGACCGTCGGGGCCGAGCGCCGACACCATCTGCGTCGGCACGTACCCACCCGCCGGCGCACCCGGCGCACCCGGCGCACCCGGCGCACCCGGCCCGGCGGGCGCGGGCGGGCCGCCCGGACGCGCGCCCGGCGTCCCCGGCGCACCCGGCGGAGGCGGCGGGTTGGTCCCGGCACGGCGCGGCGGAGGCGCCGCCTTGCTGGTCGCGGCGTCGGCGATGTCCCCGGCGTTCGGCGCTAGCGACCGCCCGCCCGGAGCACCGGCCCCGGCGACGGGAGGCTGAGCAGCCCCCGCGACACCGCCGGCCCCTTGCGGATAGCCGTACGACGGCGCACCCGGCGGAGGCGGAGGCGTCGCACCGGCAGGCCCACCCGGCCCACCCCCAGCCTGCGGATACCCATACGACGACGGCGCACCCGGACCGGTCGGTCCACCCGGAGCCCCGTCCCCCGGGGGCACAACCGGCCCACCCGGCGCGTTCGACTCGTCGACCGCCGGCGCGAACGCCGTCGGCGGAAGCGCGCTGCCGCCCGAGATCAGGGCCGTCTTGGCGTCCGGCGGCGCGGCATCGTCGTCGGCACCGCTCAGCGGCGGCGCGAACACGGTCGCCGGCAACGGCACCGAACGGTCCTCACCACCATCCCCGTTGGTGTCGGTCCCGGCCCAGGGCGTCGCCCCTGCAGGCACACCGGACACACCGGAAGGCCCGGCGGACACGCCGGAAGGCCCCGCCTGCGTCTGAGGAAGCGCCTCACCGCCCCGGGACGCCCCACCGGCACCGGCCCCCGCGGAAGCGGCAGCCGCACCGGCACCCCCGGCACCGCCGGAACCCCCGGAAGCCGCAGCCCCCCGCCGGTCCGGGATCCCCAACTTGTCCGCCGCCTCCTGCAACCACTCCGGCGGAGTCAACAAGAACGACGTCTGGTTCAGGTCGACCCGGGCCGCCGGAGCCGGCACCGCGTCGGCGACGGCATCCGCACGGCCGTACCGCTCCTCGTACCGGCGGATCACCTCACCCACCGCCAGCGAGGGCCACAGCGTGGCCTCCCCGCTGTCCCGGGCGATGACCAGCCGCTGAGCACCGCCGTCCGAACGCGGCCCGTCCGCACGGTCCTCGGCCCACACCACGAACCCGAGGTCGAACTCCCGTACCCGCACCTCACGATGCTGGTACGCCGGCACATCCCCGTTGATCCACTCTTCGGCGCGCTCCTGCGCCTGCGCAAACGTCACCATCGTTCAGCTCACTCCCCCACCGACGAGACGGGAACGGACCGCGCGAACCCGCCGTCCACCATCAGGTTCGCCACCGTCTCCAACTCCGGCGGATTGCCCGCCAGCCGCGACAGGAATGCGTCGAAGTCGTCACCGCACGGCAGCAGCAACCGCTCCACCCGCTCGGCCGGCGGCCACGAGGGATCGACGTCCCGCGCGTCGTCGTACGCGCAGAACCACACCGAACCGGCCCGCTCACCCTTCACCTTCACGGCCAGCAGACCGCCCTGCACGAAACCGACCGCCAAGTAGTCCTTGGTCAGATGGTCACGCAGGCACTTGTTGACGTACACGAGGTCGTTGACCGCCGCCTCGTCCCGGACCGTGAAGAACGGCTGGTCGATCAGCAGGCCCAACTCGGCGTCCAGGGCCGTGCCCACCGGCGCACACCCGCCCGCCGCCTTCAGGAACGACCGGTACGCGCCCGGCAGCCGGTACCCGAGGTCCTCCTCGACGCCCAGCACCTGCGACTCCGTCACCGCCACACCCGACTTCGGCAGCCCGAAGTGCGCGGGACGCGTCTCCTGAAGCGGCCGCGTACCCCTCTTGTTCTGGTCCACCGCCGCCGTCGCGATACCGCCGTGATGCCGCAGCAACGCCTTCACGTCGACCGGCACCAACTCCAGCCGCCGCGAGGTCGCCGCGTGATGCCACGTCCAGCCGTGCGGCGTCGCCACCGCGGGCACCGTGTCCCACAACTCGTGCCCCGTGGCCGCCAGGGCCGCGTTCGCCGACACGTAGTCCGTCAGCCGCAACTCGTCGACCCCGAAACCCTCCGGCGGATCGGCGATCTCCGCGACCGCACGCGCGTAGGGCGAGAAGTCGGGATAGCCGTGCTCGTCCACCCGTACCCCTCTCGGGTGACGGGCCGCCCGGACCGGATCCGGGAAATGCACGACCTGCCCGGCGTAGGCCGCGTTCGGCGGCGCGGCTTGCTGCCCGAGCCGACCTGTCGTCATGGCGGTTGCCCCCTGCGGCACTCTGGTACGACCCGTAGCGACCATCTTCGGCCCCTACGCCCCGTATCGACTGTCTCGTCCGTCTCCACGCGTCGACCGCGCGGATCGCGGTGCCGACAGCCTATGCGGTACGACAAGACCGGTCACCGGGCACCGGTCAGCACCCCTCCGCTTCCGTGACCAGCCGTCACCCCGCCGTGACAGCCAGCCCAAACCCGGGCGTGTCGCGCCGCCCCAGCTTCCGCAGCAGCCACGGCATTTGGCACTCTGTGTCGTCCGGGGGATGCTCGGGAGGGGATGACGATCATGAACGCGACGCAGACGGGACCACACCCAGGACCGCGACCAGGCACGTCCGGCGACCACCGGACCGCCCGGCACACAGGCCCGCACAACGGCTCCTCCGGCGATCCCCGCATCGGCTGGAGCAGCACCGACACCCCACACGCCCCCACCCTGCGCCACCGCCGCGACGGCATACTCCCCACCGTCGCCGCCGCGCTCTCCGTACGCGGCGCCACCCTCACCGGCACCGCCGCCCGCGGCGACCAGCCCCCCGCCCTGCACCCCCTGGTCCAGGACTTCCTCGACAGCCTCCCCAGCGACCGACGCGACCGCTTCACCGGCCGCTGCGCCGAAACGATGCTGATCTCCCGCCACATCACCGCCATCGACGCCGCCCGCAGCAAACGCGCCGCCCGCAGACCGATGACCAACGGCGAGGCCCGCAGAGCACTCAAGCAGGCCAAACTCACCGCGAGACACATCCGCGAGGACGGTGACCCCCTGCACGGCGGCTTCGCCGCCCCCTGCCGCGCCTGCGCCGCCCTCAGCGCCCACTTCGGCGTCCGTGTCGTCGACTCCACGACGCCGGACGACTGAGCCGATCAGGCACACCCCACGTACATCACCAGGACGCACATCACCCGGACGTCCCTCACCCGGACGAACACCGACAGGACCCACCCCGACAGGACGTACACCGACAAGGCACCCGCCACGACCGCCCCCGGTCACCACAGCCCCCGGTCACGACGGCCGCGACCCCAACGATCGCGACCATCTCGACGCTCCCGACGCTCTCGACGAACCAAGGGAAGATGCACCCCGACCGCACCTCCACCACCCGCTTCCCCGTACCCGTCGACGCCGCCCTGCGCGCCGCCGGCTGGCAACCCGGACGCTGGGACATAAAGCAGGCCGAAATCTGGGCCGACGCCCTGCGGGAACACACCTCACGCGCCGGACACCGGCACACCGTGTTCCCCGCCGCCGTCGAGGCCTGGGCCGAATTCGGCGGCCTCCACCTCACGCCCACCGGCCCCGGCCGCCAGATCGCCCCCGCCGAACTGCACCTCGACCCGCTGCACGGCCTCCACATGGCCCGCACCCTCGGCGACCTCGGCCGCGCACTCGGCACCGAGGTCTGCCCCCTCGGCGCCGAGACCGACACCCAGGCCCTCCTCGCCATCGACACCGAAGGCCGCGTCTACGCCCTCGACCACACCGGCGACTGGTACCTCGGCCCCGACTTCGACCAAGCCCTCGCCACCCTCGTCTCCGGCGTCGATCCGACCCGCCTCACGGCAGGCTGACAGCACCCGAGCGACCGCCCTACGACGCGGCCGGAATCACCGCCGACACCCGGAAACCCCCCGCATCCGTCGGCCCCGACACGAACACACCACCCAGCGCCACGACCCGCTCCCGCATCCCCACCAGCCCGTTGCCCCCGGACGGCAACCGCGCCGACGACGCCGAAGTCAGCTCCGGCGGCGGCTCGTTCTCCACCTGCATCGCGATCTCCGACACCCGGTGCGCGAGCCGTACGTGCGTCTTCGCCCCCGCCGCATGCTTGTGGACGTTCGTCAACGCCTCCTGCACCACCCGGAACGCCGTCTGCTCGATCCTCGCCGCATACGACCGCGTCTCCCCCTCCACCGACAGATCGACCACCATCCCCGCGGCGGCCGACTGCCCCACCAGCACATCCAGATCCGACAGGCACGGCCCGTCCGCCGCCCCCTCGTCGTCCGCCACCCGGGACGCCGCCGCGGCCGCGACCACCCCCACCGCCGCCAACGGCACACTGTCCCGCCGCACGGCCGCCCCACCGGTACGCAACACCCCGAGCATCTCCCGCAACTCGGTCAACGCCTGGCGCCCCATGTCCCCCACGAGCGCGGCATTCCTCACCGCCTTCTCGGGATCCTTGCGGGCAACGGCCTGAAGCGCCGCGGCATGCACCACCATCAGGCTCACGCGATGCGCCACGACGTCGTGCATCTCACGGGCGATCCGCGTCCGCTCCTCGTTCCGAGCCCACTCCGCCCGCTCCTCGGCCCGCTCGGCGAGCAACTGAAGCTCCCGCTCCAGACTGTCCGCCCGCTCCCGCAGGCTCTCCATCAACCGCCGCCGCGCCCCCACATACAGCCCGAGCAGCAGCGGCGGCGCGGTCAAACCGATCGAGGTCGCGAGCGAGGCGAAGGGGACGAACCAGTCCCCCATCGTCCAGTCCCCCTGCGCCACCCCCTGCCGCACCCGCACGAACGTCACGATCAACGTCCCCACCAGCTGCATTCCCGCCAGCGAGCCGATGATCCGCCGCGGCAGCTCGGAGGCCGCCAGCGTGTACAGACCGACGATGCCCATCAGGAAGCCCATCCAGGCGGGCGTGATCGCGATCGACACCAGCACGACGGCGATCGGCCACTTGCGGCGCAACACCAGCACCGAGCCGGCCAGGACGCCGAACACCACCCCCGCGGCATCCGGAATCCCCGCGTCCCGCGCGAACGGCACCCCCTCCACCGCACACTCCACCGCGGACGCCACGGCCAGACCCACGTCCAGCACCGCACTGCGCCACCTGGCCCACCACCACGGCCCTCCCAAGGCCGTGGTGTGTTCTTCCCCCGTCGTGGTCATGCCTCCAGCCTACGGGCGCCGGGTGCCCCTTTTCCGGTGAGTTTCCTTGACTGGCCTACACCACACTCCGTGATCGAACGGCAACGAAACCGACCGATATCTCTCGAACTGTTGAATCGCTCACCGTTCGACTCCGGAAGATCGGATTCCGCCCGGACGGTATGCCCATGGCACATCCACACGGCACAGACACGGACTTCGAGGGCTCCGGGAGCAGGCGGTCACGCTGCGACGAGCCGGCCTCAGCCGACGCCAGATCCGCGACCGTCTGCACGTCCGCAACAACGACATCCTCAACCGCCTCCTGGAGGGCGAACCACCCCCGGAATGGACCAAGCGCCCGAACGCGAGGGACGACCTGCGGGAAAAGGCGCGCGAGCTACGCCTGCGGGGAGGGACGTACGACCAGATCCAGGTGGAGCTGGGGTGCTCCAAGAGTTCGATCTCACTGTGGGTGCGGGATCTGCCGAAGCCCGAGCGGCGTGACCCCGCCGATCAGGCACTGCTCGCCGCACGGAAGCACTGGGAGCACGAGCTGCCCCTGCGCGACGCCGAGCGGCAGCAGACCAAGGCCGCGGCCACGCGGGAGGTGGGCGTACTGAGCGACCGGGAGCTGTTCCTGGCGGGCGTCGCCCTCTACTGGGCAGAGGGAGCCAAGGACAAGGCCCACAGTCGCCGGCGCCGCGAGAACCTCCAGTTCATCAACAGTGACCCGAACGTCATTCGCCTCTACCTGCGGTGGCTGGAGTCGATGGGCGTCGAACGCGAACGCATGCGGTTCCGCGTCAGCATCCACGAATCGGCCGACGTGGGCGCCGCCCAGGCATTCTGGGCCGAACTTGTCGGGGCGGACGCCTGCGAGTTCCAGCGCCCCACCCTCAAGAAACACAACCCCACAACGAACCGGAAGAACACGCCGGAGGCCTATCGCGGCTGCCTGGTCCTCTACGTCACCAGGAGCGCCGAGTTGTACCGTCGCATGGAAGGCGCTTGGTACGGCATAGTGTTGGGTGCCATCTCGGCGATCTAACCGAATGTCCGGTTTAGCCGAGTTCCATCCCCCGTGGTGTAATTGGCAGCACTGTGGCTTTTGGTGCCATCTGTCCGGGTTCGAGTCCTGGCGGGGGAGCACATGCTCGGTTCGGGCCCTGACCAGTGACAGCACTGTCAGGGCCCACTCTCATGTCCCCCACGAAACGCCCCGGTATCCTGCGGATGTCCGACCCCCACCCATCCAAAGCCGAAGGGCAACCCCGTGAGCGCCATTCGCCCGGCAGCCGTCGTCGTTCTCGCAGCGGGTGAGGGCACCCGTATGAAGTCGGCCACACCCAAGGTTCTGCACGAGATCTGTGGCCGGTCCCTCGTGGGCCATGTGCTCGCCGCCGCGCGTGAGTTGCAGCCGGAGAATCTCGTCGTGGTCGTGGGCCACGCCCGCGAGAAGGTCACCGCGCATCTGACGGAGACCGACGCCGAGGTGCGCACCGCGGTGCAGGCGCAGCAGAACGGCACGGGGCACGCCGTGCGGATGGCGTTGGAGGAGCTGGGCGGTCCGGTGGAGGGCACCGTGGTCGTCGTGTGCGGGGACACGCCTCTGCTGACCGGTGCGACCCTGCGGCAGCTCGCCGCCACGCATTCCGCCGACGGCAACGCCGTGACCGTGCTGACCGCGGAGGTTCCGGATGCCACCGGTTACGGGCGGATCGTGCGCGAGCACAGCTCGGGGGCTGTCACGGGGATCGTCGAGCACAAGGACGCCTCCGACTCGCAGCGGGCGATCCGGGAGATCAATTCCGGGGTGTTCGCCTTCGACGGGCAGCTGCTGGCGGACGCGCTGGGGAAGGTCCGTACGGACAACTCGCAGGGCGAGGAGTACCTGACCGACGTGCTCGGGATCCTGCGTGAGGCCGGGCATCGGGTGGGGGCTTCGGTCGCCGGTGATCACCGTGAGATCGCGGGGATCAACAACCGGGTGCAGCTTTCCGAGGCCCGGCGGATTCTCAACGACCGGCTGCTGACCGACGCGATGCTGGCCGGCGTGACCGTCGTCGATCCGGCCACGACCTGGGTCGACGTGAGCGTCACCTTCGAGCAGGACGCCGTCGTGCATCCGGGGACGCAGTTGCAGGGCTCGACGCACCTGGGTGAGGGCGCCGAGGTGGGGCCCAACAGCCGTCTCAGGGACACCCGGGTGGGCGCGGGGGCGCGGGTCGACAACACGGTCGCGGACGGGGCGGAGGTGGGTCCGCAGGCGACTGTGGGGCCGTACGCCTATCTGCGGCCCGGTTCGCGGCTCGGCGCGAAGTCGAAGGTCGGTACGTACGTGGAGACGAAGAACTCCTCCATCGGGGAGGGGACGAAGGTCCCGCATCTGTCCTATGTCGGTGACGCGACGATCGGTGATCACACCAACATCGGTGCGGCGAGCGTGTTCGTGAACTACGACGGTCAGGACAAGCACCACACGACCGTCGGGTCGCACTGCCGTACCGGTTCGGACAACATGTTTGTGGCGCCTGTCACGGTCGGGGACGGTGCGTACACCGCCGCCGGGTCCGTGATCACGAAGGACGTACCGCCCGGTTCGTTGGCCGTGGCCCGCGGTCAGCAAAGGAATATCGAGGGTTGGGTGGCCCGTAAGCGTCCGGGGAGCGCGGCTGCGAAGGCGGCCGAGGCGGCGTCCCGGCAGGGTGAGAGCGAAGGCTGACCGGAAACGGGTGCGTCGGACACGGCGTACCGTGATAAGTGCACACCCGCACGCCCCACCAGCCGAGACGGCCTCTCGCAGCCAGCTGAGACGGTCTATCGGTACCCAGTTGAGACACCTCTGAGGAGACAGTGCTGTGACCGGGATCAAGACGACCGGCGAGAAGAAGATGATGTTCTTCTCCGGCCGCGCCCACCCCGAGCTTGCCGAGGAGGTCGCCCAGCAGCTGGGTGTCGGGGTTGTCCCGACGAAGGCCTTCGACTTCGCGAACGGCGAGATCTATGTGCGCTATCAGGAGTCGGCTCGCGGTGCGGACTGCTTTCTGATCCAGAGCCACACGGCTCCGATCAACAAGTGGATCATGGAGCAGTTGATCATGATCGACGCGCTGAAGCGCGCGTCGGCCCGCTCCATCACCGTCATCGTGCCGTTCTACGGTTACGCGCGTCAGGACAAGAAGCACCGTGGACGTGAACCGATCTCGGCGCGTCTGATCGCGGACATGATGAAGACGGCCGGTGCCCACCGCATCCTGACCGTCGATCTGCACACGGACCAGATCCAGGGGTTCTTCGACGGCCCGGTGGATCATCTGTTCGCCCTTCCGCTCCTCGCGGACTACGTGGGCAGGAAGGTCGACAAGAACAAGCTGACGGTCGTGTCGCCGGACGCGGGCCGGGTGCGGGTCGCCGACCGCTGGTGCGACCGGCTGGGCGCCCCGCTGGCCATCGTGCACAAGCGGCGTGACAAGGACGTGGCGAACCAGGTGACCGTCCACGAGGTCGTGGGTGAGGTCAAGGGCCGGGTGTGTGTGCTGGTCGACGACATGATCGACACCGGTGGCACGATCTGTGCCGCGGCGGACGCGCTGTTCGCGCACGGCGCGGAGGACGTCATCGTGACGGCGACGCACGGTGTGCTGTCGGGTCCGGCGGCGGACCGGCTGAAGAACTCGCGGGTGAGCGAGTTCATCTTCACGGACACGCTGCCGACGCCGGGTGAGCTGGGCGCGGACCTGGACAAGATCAAGGTGCTGTCGATCGCGCCGACGATCGCGAGCGCGGTGCGTGAGGTGTTCGAGGACGGTTCGGTGACGAGCCTGTTCGACGAGCAGTAGGCACTGCTTCGAAGATCCTTTTGGGTGTGGCCTCCCTGCCGAGTAGACTGCTCAAGTTGCTCGGCGAGGGAGGCCGTACCGCTTTTCAGGAGGCGTACGGCGGTCCGTTATCGACGCGCTCTTCGTAGCAGGCCGATTGTTTGGCCGGGTGACCACCTTCCCCGACTGTTCTACGAGGAGTGACCATGGCTGACGTCAAGCTCGCCGCCGAGACCCGTACCGAGTTCGGCAAGGGTGCGGCCCGCCGTATCCGCCGTGACAACAAGGTTCCCGCCGTTGTCTACGGTCACGGTGCCGAGCCGGCCCACATCACGCTGCCGGGCCACGAGCTGCAGCTCGCCCTGCGCACCCCGAACGTCCTGCTGACGCTGGACATCGAGGGCAAGACCCAGCTGGCGATCCCGAAGGCCGTGCAGCGCGACGCGATCAAGGGCTTCCTGGAGCACGTCGACCTCCTTCTGGTGACGCGCGGCGAGAAGGTCAACGTCGAGGTCTACGTCCACACCGAGGGCGAGCTCGCGCCGGGCGCCTACCTGCTCGAGCACGTGCTGAGCACGCTGAACGTCGAGGCCGAGGCCACGCACATCCCGGAGTCGGTCACCGTCTCCATCGCGGGCCTGGAGGCCGGTGACTCCATCCTCGCCAAGGACATCCCGCTGCCCGAGGGCACCACGCTGGTGACCGACGAGGACGCGGTCGTCCTCCAGGTCCTGGCCGCCCAGGCCGAGGAGGCCCCGGCGGAGGGTGAGGCCGAGGCCACCGAGGCCTGATCCTCCCCGGAATACCGGCTGCCGGCCGCCGCTCCCCTCGGGGGCGGCGGTCGGCGCGTATCAAGGAGACATGCACGTGACGACCGATGCAGGCGCCCCGTGGCTGATCGTCGGCCTGGGTAATCCCGGGCCCGAGTACGCCGCCAACCGGCACAACGTCGGCTTCATGGTCGCCGATCTGCTCGCGGAGCGGATCGGGGGCAGGTTCAAGCGGGCCGGGAAGGCGCAGGCGCAGGTCGTGGAGGGGCGGATCGGGCCGCCCGGGCCGGCGAGCCGGCGGGTGGTGCTGGCCAAGCCGATGTCGTACATGAACCTGTCGGGCGGGCCGGTGAACGCGCTCAGGGACTTCTACAAGGTGCCGGTGGCGAACATCGTGGCCGTCCATGACGAGCTGGACATCGACTACGGCGTGCTGCGGCTCAAGCTCGGCGGCGGGGACAACGGGCACAACGGTCTGAAGTCGATGACGAAGGTGATGGGTGCGGACTATCACCGGGTGCGGTTCGGGATCGGGCGGCCTCCGGGGCGTATGCCGGTCGCGGACTTCGTGCTGAAGGACTTCTCGTCGGCGGAGCGCAAGGAGCTGGACTACTTCGTGGACCGGGCGGCGGACGCGGTGGAGTGTCTGGTGATCGACGGACTGGAGCGGGCTCAGGGTACGTACAACTCCTGAGGCCGGGAACGGGCCAGGGGAGGCCCGGGGGAAGGGGCTGGGGAAAGGTACGTACAACTGCCGACTTTTCCGCCCCGGGCACCCGGCGAAGTTGACCGACCGCAGTGCCATGGCCAATGATCCCCGCCATGCCTGCCACTGCCATCACCTCCCGTCAGGCCTCCGTGACCGCGCTGCGGTTCGGGCGGCTCATGGCGATGGGTACGGTCGCGGCGCTGATCCTGATCGCCGGTGTGTGGGCGTCCTGGGGGACGGCCCAGCACGTGATGCTCACCAAGGGGCGGGAGCGCGGCACGGTCGAGGTGACGCGGTGCGGCGAGGACACCTGTACGGGGCCGTACACGCCGGCGTCGGTGGGGTCGTCCGCCCGCCGGAGCGTGGTCATCGCGCACACGGTCGCCGTGCGCAAGGGGCGGACGTACACCGTGGTGGTGAAGCCGGGCAGCGACGACGTGGTGCGCTCCGGTCCTGCCGGGATCCTGTACGCCTGGGTGCCGATGGGCGGCGCGCTGCTGCTGGCCTCGGTCGTGGTGGCGGGCGGGCTTCGGCGGACGCGGGTGGCGTGGGTGCTGGCGGGGTCGGGGATCGCGCTGCTCACGGCCGCTTTTGTGGTGGTGTGAGGGGCTTCATCGGCCTCGCCTTCCGTGCTCGAACCATTCGTTCCCTGTTCGTGATTGACCTGCGGTCAGTCCCGGCTGGAAGCTGAGCCGCCCCCTCCACATCTTCCGTTTCACATCTCGAAGATGGACTACTGCCCCATGCGTATCCTCACCCGCTCCGGCGTCCTGTCCGCCGGTGTCGTCTCGGCGGCTCTGCTCCTGTCTCCCGCCGCGCACGCGACCTCATCTGCCGCCGCTCCCGGCGACAACGGCACCGTGAAGATCCACGACGCCACCACAGGCGAGGAGCTCCGCAAGAACGAGCCCCACGTCTGCACCTTCTACCTCGACGCCTTCGGTTTCGACGCCGTCCAGGAGGTCGACTGGCACATCGAGGCGTGGGCCCCGACGGCCGACGTCAAGGGCGAGACCGTGAAGTCCGGCGAGATCACCCTGGACGCCGACGGTCACGGCCGTACGGACGACCTGTCCCTGCCGGACGGCCACTACAAGCTGTTCTGGAACTTCGAGGGCGAGAACGGCGCCGCCAAGCACAAGGTGTTCTGGACGGACTGCGAGGACGACGGGGACGGTGGCGGTTCGACGCCGTCCGTCTCTGCCTCGCCGAGCTCCTCGGCGGGCGAGTCGGCCGACCCGTCCGCGTCGCCGAGCCCGGGCTCCTCCGCGGGCGAGTCGGCGGACCCGTCGGCCTCCTCCTCCCCGTCCGCCCAGGGCACCGGCGGCGACCTCGCCGAGACCGGCAACGGCGCCCCCGTCGGCCTGCTGTCCGGCCTCGCGGCCGCGCTGGTCGCGGGGGGCGGCTACCTGGTGTTCCGTCGCCGTCAGGCCTGATCCTCACCACCAGAGCCCGATCGCACGCGCAAAGGTGCCCCCGAGCCTCCTGTACGAGGCTCGGGGGCACCTTTGTGTTGTCGCGTCCGAGGGGACCGTCAGCCGGTGTTGCGCAGGCCCGCCGCCACGCCGTTGACGGTCAGCAGCAGTGCCCGGGACAGCAGCGGGTCGGGCTGCTCGCCCGCGGCTGCCGCGTCGCGCTGGCGCTTGAGGAGGGTGACCTGGAGGTAGGAGATCGGGTCCAGGTAGGCGTCGCGGATGCTGAAGGTCTGCTTCAGCACCGGGGTGGCGTCGAGCAGTTCCTTCTCGCCCGTCACCTTCAGCACCTCGCGCACGGTCAGTTCGTGCTCGGCCCTGATGGTCTCGAAGACGTGCTTGAGGTCGTCCGGGACGAGGGTGTCGACGTAGTGGGCGGCGATCCGCAGGTCCGTCTTGGCCAGCGTCATCTCGACGTTGGAGACGAAGTTGCGGAAGAAGTGCCACTGCTCGTGCATCTCGTCGAGCACGGTGTCCAGGCCGGCCTCGCGCAGGGCCTTGAGGCCGGAGCCGACGCCGAACCAGCCGGGCACGATCTGCCGGGACTGGGTCCAGCCGAACACCCACGGGATGGCGCGCAGGCCGTCGAGGCCGGCGCCGGAGTCGGGCCTCCTGGAGGGCCTGGATCCCAGGTGCAGGTCGGCGAGCTGGTCGACCGGGGTGGCCTTGAAGAAGTACGCGGGCAGGTCGGGGTCCTCGACGAGCCGGCGGTAGGCCGAGTGGGCGGCGTCGGACACCAGGTCCATGGCCGCGTCCCAGCGGGCCAGCGCCTCGTCGGACTGGCGGGGCGCGGTGTGCAGGGCGGAGGCCTGCAGGGTGGCCGCGACCGTGAGTTCCAGGTTCTCGCGGGCCAGGGACGGCACGAGGTACTTGTCGGAGATGACCTCGCCCTGCTCGGTCACCTTGATCTCGCCCTCCAGGGTGCCCCAGGGCTGGGCGAGGATCGCGTCGTGCGAGGGGCCGCCGCCGCGGCCGACGGTGCCGCCACGGCCGTGGAAGAGCCGCAGCCGTACGCCGTACCGGTGCGCCACGTCACGCAGGCGGCGCTGGGCGCGGTGGATCTCCCACTGCGAGGTCGTGATGCCGCCGAACTTGGAGGAGTCGGAGTAGCCGAGCATGACCTCCTGGACGTCGCCCCGCAGCGCGACCAGGCGCCGGTAGGACGGGTCGGAGAGCATGTCCTCCAGGATCGTGTCGGCGGCCTTGAGCTCGTCGGTGGTCTCCAGGAGGGGCACGATGCCGATCTTGGCCCAGCCGGCGTGCAGGTCGAGCAGGCCCGCCTCGCGGGCGAGGACGGCGGCGGCGAACACGTCGTCGGCGCCCTGGCACATCGAGATGATGTACGACTCGATGACCTCGGGCCCGAAGACCTCCAGGGCCCGCTTCACGGTCTGGAAGACGCCGAGGGTCTTCTGGCCGGCCGCGTCCACGGGCGCCGGCGTGGGGCCGAGCGGGCGGCGGGAGCGCAGCTCCTTGGCGAGCAGCTTGCCCCGGTACTCGCGGGGCATGTCGGCGTAGCGCCAGGACTCCTCGCCGAGCCGGTCGAAGAGCTGGCCGAGGGCGTGGTGGTGGGCGTCCGCGTGCTCACGTACGTCCATGGTGGCGAGCTGGAGGCCGAAGGCGCCGAGCGTGCGGATCGTACGGTCCATGCGGCCGTCGGCGAAGAGGCCGCCGCGGTGTTCCCTGAGGGAGCTCTGGATCAGGGTGAGGTCGTGCAGCAGTTCGGCGGTGCCGAGGTAGTCGCGGCCCTCCTCGTGCGGGATGCCCTTGGCCAGGCGCGTCTTGGTGTTCTCCAGCTTCTGCCGGATGCAGGTGGCCTTGAGGCGGTAGGGCTCCTCGGCGTTGAGGCGCTTGTAGCGGGGGCTGATCTCCGGGAGGCGCTCCAGGTCGGTGCCGAGGGAGTCCAGGAGCTCGTCGGTGGCGCCGGTGTAGCGGATGGAGTTGGAGAGGAAGCCGCGGAGCTCGTCGATCATGTCCAGGGCGTCGTTGATGCCGTGCTCGTGCTGGAGGATCAGGACGTCCCAGGTGACCTGGGGCGTGACGTTCGGGTTGCCGTCGCGGTCGCCGCCGATCCAGGTGCCGAAGGTGAGGGGCCGGGTGCTGTCGGGGAGCTTCACCCCGACCCGCTCCAGCTCGGCCGTCAGGTCCTCCAGGACGTCACCGACCGCGCCCGCGTGCAGTTCGTCCAGGTAGTAGATGGCGTTGCGGGCCTCGTCGGCGGGCTCCGGGCGTACGACGCGCAGCTCGTCCGTCTGCCACACGAGGTCGATGTTCTCGGCCAGGCGGGTGTCGTAGCGGCGGCGGTCGGCCTCTATGACCGGCATCTCCAGGAGCGCGGCGATGCGCCGCAGCTTGTTGAGGACCGAGCGGCGGGCGGCCTCGGTGGGGTGGGCCGTGAACACGGGGCGCACGTTCAGGTTGGCGACCGACTGGCGCAGGTGCTCGGGGTCGGCGTCCTTGAGGCGGTCGGCCGTGCGGGCCAGCAGGCTGCCCTCGGCGGCGCGCTTGGCGCGCAGTTCCCGGCCGCGGTGGACCTGCTCGGTGACGTTGGCCAGGTGGAAGTAGGTGGAGAAGGCGCGGACCAGCTTGGCCGCGGTCTGCAGTTCGATGCCGCGCAGCAGCTCGGCGGCGGCTTCGCCGTCCTCGCGGGTGAGGCGGCGGACCTTCTCGACCAGTTCGAGCAGCTCGGGACCCTCCTGTCGGACAAGGGTCTCGCCGAGGAGGTCACCCAGTCGCCTGATGTCGGCGCGCAGCTCGCTGCTGGTCGACATGGTGCTCGTAGTCAGGTCGTCGGCACTGCTCACAGGTGCGGCTCCTTGCAGTGTTGAAGCTCATGCGAGAGGGGAACCCGGATGGCGGTCAGGCGGCTGCTGCCGCATACGGGCCGGACATCCGGGAAGAAATGAGAGCGGACCGCGCTGTCCGACCGATCCAAGGATAGGTGTCCATGCGGACGCGCAGAATCTCGGGCTCTTGCCGCAGGGCGACCCGCTGCCATACTTACGATGCCGTAGGTTACGGAACCGTAGGAAGCACCGCTCGGTTCTCGCTGCCCGGCACCAGCCTCAATCCAAGACCCCACAGGGGACACGCATGACCTCTAGCTCCGACGTGATCGAAGGCTCTTCGAAGCCTGCCGACGAGACTCCCGCGCCGTCCGCCACCCTGGGTGGCGAGCAGAAGCGGTCGATCGAGCAGATCACCTTGCTGCTCTTCATCACCGTCCCGTTCCTCGCGCTGCTGGCGGCCGTGCCCCTCGCCTGGGGCTGGGGCGTGAGCTGGCTGGACCTCGGCCTTCTGGTCTTCTTCTACTACCTGGGGTGCCACGGCATCACGATCGGTTTCCACCGCTACTTCACCCACGGCTCCTTCAAGGCCAAACGACCCCTGCGGATCGCGCTGGCGATCATGGGCTCGATGGCCGTCGAGGGGCCGTTGGTGCGTTGGGTGGCCGACCACCGCAAGCACCACAAGTTCTCCGACGCCGAGGGCGACCCGCATTCGCCGTGGCGTTTCGGGGAGACGCTCCCGGCGCTGATGAAGGGCCTGTGGTGGGCGCACATCGGCTGGATGTTCGACGAGGAGCAGACGCCGCAGGACAAGTACGCGCCGGACCTGATCAAGGACAAGGCGATCCGGGCGATCTCCCGGCAGTTCATCCTGTGGACCATCCTGTCGCTGGCGCTGCCCGCGGTGATCGGCGGTCTGGTGACGATGTCCTGGTGGGGCGCGTTCACCGGCTTCTTCTGGGGCTCGCTGGTGCGGGTGGCCCTCCTGCACCACGTCACCTGGTCGATCAACTCGATCTGCCACGCGGTGGGCAAGCGGCCGTTCAAGTCGCGTGACCGGTCGGGCAACGTGTGGTGGCTGGCCGTCCTGTCCTGCGGCGAGTCCTGGCACAACCTGCACCACGCCGACCCGACGTCGGCACGGCACGGGGTGGAGCGGGGCCAGCTGGACTCCTCGGCGCGGTTCATCCGCTGGTTCGAGATGCTCGGCTGGGCCTATGACGTGCGCTGGCCGTCACGCTCGCGTATCGATTCCCGCCGTAACACGGGTGAGGACGGTTCCCGACGCGAGAGGGAGACGGCCGAGGCGGCATGATTGACGCCGTGGCGACCGACTCCAGCAGCACCCCGAGCAATGAGAAGCCGCGGCGTGCGCGTCGCACCCGGATGACCGGTGCGGAGCGTCGCCAGCAACTGCTGGAGATCGGTCGCACCCTCTTCGCCGCGAAGGGCTTCGAGGGCACCTCGGTGGAGGAGATCGCGGCGAAGGCCGGGGTGTCCAAGCCGGTGGTGTACGAGCACTTCGGCGGCAAGGAGGGGCTGTACGCGGTGGTGGTCGACCGTGAGATGCGGCGCCTGCTGGACATGGTGACGAGTTCGTTGACGGCCGGTCATCCGCGTGAGCTGTGCGAGCAGGCCGCTTTCGCGCTGCTGGACTACATCGAGGAGTACACGGACGGTTTCCGGATCCTGGTCCGTGACTCCCCCATCCCCCAGTCCACGGGTTCCTTCGCCTCCCTGATCTCGGACATCGCCACCCAGGTGGAGGACATCCTCGGGCGCGAGTTCAAGAACCGCGGCTTCGACTCCAAGCTGGCCCCGCTGTACGCGCAGGCGCTGGTCGGCATGGTCGCGCTGACCGGCCAGTGGTGGCTGGACGTCCGCCGCCCGAAGAAGGCGGAGGTCGCCGCCCATCTGGTGAATCTGGCCTGGCACGGGCTGGACGGGCTGGAGGCGAAGCCGCACTTGATAGGGCGCCGGAAGAACTGACGCGGTCACTCCTTGTGATGACGCCTGCGGATTCCGCCCGCTACCGTGATGCAGCAGGCCGAGAATCCCCTCCATGGGAGGAACCATGACCGCCGAGCCGACCGCCAAGCACGGCTGCCGCTGGCCGGTGCCGCCGCAGGACGGGTACACCGTGGACGACCTGTTCACGCTGCCTGACCTCCCGCCGCACACCGAGCTGATCGACGGGAGCCTTGTCTTCGTGAGTCCGCAGCGGATTTTCCACAGCCGCATGATCGACCTTTTGCTGGCAGGCCTGCGTGGCGCGGCCCCGAAGCAGCTGAAGGTCCTTCGGGAGATGACCGTCGTCCTGGACCGGCGCAACGGCCCCGAGCCCGATGTGTCCGTAGTCCGCGCCGAGGCCGTGACCGGCCTGGAGCAGACCCGGTTCAACGCCGCCGACGTGCTGCTCGCCGTGGAGGTGGTCTCCCCCGACTCCGAGGCCCGCGACCAAGACACCAAGCCCCGCAAGTACGCCGCCGCGGGCATCCCCCACTTCTGGCTGGTCGACATGGCCGGAGAGGGCCGACACCCCGTGGTGCGGGTCTACGAGTTCGACCCGCTGTCGAAGACCTACGCGCTGACCGGCATCCACCACGACCGGCTCAAGCTCGGCGTCCCCTACGATCTCGACCTCGACATCACGCTGGACGCCCTCAAGGAGCTGTGACCGGCTCCAGGAACTCCAGCCGGTTGCCGACGGGGTCCTCGGCGTGGAAGCGCCGGTGACCCGGCAGGTCGTCGTCCCAGATGACCGTCGCGCCCCGCGTCTCCAGCCGGGCCGCAAACGCCCCGATGTCCGTCACCCGCAGCCCGGGGTGAGCCTTCTTCGCGGGGCGGAAGTCCTTCTCGATCCCCAAGTGCAGCTGCACTGAACCCACCTGGAACCAGCACCCCCCACGCGCCGCGAGCACCGGCGGCTTAGGGATCTCCGTCATCCCGAGGACACCGACGTAGTACGCCCGCAGCCGCTCCTCGCAGCCGGGCGGGGCGGCGAGCTGCACATGGTCGACTCCGGTGATCATCACGCCTCCTTCCGCGCCACCGCGAAGATCCGGCGGAAGGGGAAGGGCGTGCCGTGCGGCCCGGTCGGATAGGCCTCGCGCAGGGCTGCCCGGTACTCGGCGACGAACTCCTCCCGGGCGTCCGGGTCGTCGGCGAGGGCGGTGAGGACGGGGCGCAGGCCGGTGCCCTTCACCCAGTCCAGCACCGGGTCCTCGCCCTCCAGCAGATGGACGTACGTCGTCTCCCACACGTCCGCGGTGCAGCCGAGGCCGGCCAGCCGCTCCAGGTAGACCTGGGGCGCGAGGACGGCGTCGTCGTGGCGCAGGGTGTCGGCGAGGCGGTCCTTCCAGCGGGCGGAGTGGGCGAGTTCGCGCATCAGCAGGTGGCTGGGGGCGCCGAAGTTGCCGGGGACCTGGAAGGCGAAGGTGCCGCCGGGCACGAGGCCTGCCACCCACGGCGCGAACCGTTCCACGTGCCCCGGCACCCACTGCAGGGTGGCGTTGCTGACGATCAGGTCGTACGGCCGAGGCGGCGTCCAGCTCCGTACGTCGGCGTGGGCGAAGTCGAGGCGGCCGCCGCCGGGGGTGGGGCCGGAGTGGTCCACGTGTGCCTTGTCGAGCATCTCCGGCGAGTTGTCGTACCCGGTGACGTGCGCGGTGGGCCAGCGGTCGGTGAGCAGGGTCGTGACGTTGCCGGGACCGCAGCCGAGGTCGGCGATGCGGGGCGGGTCCCCGGGGAGGCCGGGGACGCGGGCGAGGAGGTCGACGAAGGGGCGGGCGCGGTGGTCGGCGTGGCGCAGGTACTGGGCGGGGTCCCAGGTGGGGGCGGCGGCGGGCATGGGGGCCTCCTCGTCGTGGCCGTTCTGACGGGTTCCCAGCCTGACCCGAATTTAGCTCGACGTCAAGAATGTCGATGTCAAGAGACTTCACATCGACACAACCACTACACTGATCGTCATGGAGGACGAGGTCGATCGGCTGGTATCAGCATGGCGCCGGGAGCGCCCGGACCTCGACGTGGAACCGCTCGAGGTACTCAGCCGGGTGAGCAGACTGGCCCGGCACCTGGACCGGGCCCGCCGGCTGGCCTTCGCCGAGCACAGCCTGGAGCCGTGGGAGTTCGACGTGCTGACGGCGCTGAGGCGCGCGGGAACGCCGTATCAGCTCTCGCCGGGGCAACTGCTGACCCAGACCCTGGTCACCTCGGGCACGATGACGAACCGCATCGACCGCCTGACCAAGAAGGGTCTGGTCGAGCGGCTGCCCGACCCCAGCGACCGGCGCGGCGTGCTGGTCCGCCTCACGGCCGAAGGCCGCGACCGCGCGGACCAGGCCCTGGCCGGACTGCTGGACCAGGAGCGCGCGATCCTCGCGGAGCTGTCCCGCGCTCAGCGCAGCGAACTGGCCGGACTGCTACGCCAGCTGACCGCCCCGTTCGACAACATCCCCGGCTAGGTCGACGGGACCCACCCCCGCCCGCCGCGCCAGCGCGACGGCGGCCAGGGTGGAGTGCACCCCGAGCTTGCCGAGCACGTTCTGCATGTGCGTGCGGACGGTGTGCGGGGAGAGGAACAGGCGCTCGGCGACGGCCTTGCGGCCCAGCCCCGCGACCATGCAGCGCAGCACTTCGCGCTCCCTCGGTGTGAGGGACTCCACCAGCTGTTCGCTCTCGGTGCGGTGCTTGCGCGCGGCGGTCAGCTCCCGCAGGACGCCGGTGAGCAGCGCGGGCGGCAGGTGCGTCTCCTCGCGCAGGACCCCTCGGATGACCGTCAGCAGCCGGGACAGCGAGCAGTCCTTGGCGACCCACCCGGAGGCACCGGCCTGCAGGGCGAGCGCGGCCCGCCGCGGGTCGTCCTTCTCGGCGAGCACGACGATCCGGACGGCGGGCTGCGACGAACGCACCCCGACGACCAGGGAGATCCCGTCGACGAGGCCGTCCTCGCCCACCTCCTGAACCGGCATCGCGGGCCGGACACCGGGCACGTTGCCGCCCAGGTCGGCGTCGACCAGCAGCACGTCGTAGCGGCGCCCCTCGGCGGCCGCGCGCTCCAGACTGCGCACCGCCGCGGGGCCGCTGCCCGCCGCGGAAACGTCCACGTCGGGCTCGGCCGCCAGCGCCGCGGCGAGTGACTCGGCGAAAATGCGATGGTCGTCGACGACCAGAACTCGGATGCGAACCACGAAACCCCCTTCCCCAAGCTCCTGAAGAGCAGGGGATACCCCAAGGTCCGGAGAACGACGACATATACGCGGATACGACGCCCAGAGGCATCCGTCACCGCACGGCCGCCGCCGTGCAGGACCGCTACCCCACTTCGGGCGTCGTACCCGACTGTCTCGCCCCCTGATCACACCGGCCCCCACCGGTGCTGTTCATCAGGGTACGGGCGGGGGGCAGGAGCGGAAGGCAATTTGCAGAACTGGCTGTCCGACGCGTTTATGGTGAGCCGCATGTTTCGTATGGAGACAGGAGTCGACAGACAACGGCGCGATCTTCTCCGGATCCGGCTGCGGGAGACGAACACGGCGGCCTCCCCCGTCCTGCGCGCCCTGCGCGACACCCCCGGCGAACGCGAATCCCCGCTGCACGTCTGGATCCTGGACGACGCCGACCGCCTGGCCGGCGGCCTCGTCGGTCACACCTGGGCGACCTGGCTCCACGTCACGTACCTGTGGGTCGACGACCGCCACCGCGGCGCGGGCCTGGGCTCCGCGTTGCTGGGGCAGGCCGAGCGGATGGCCCGTCGCGAACGGGGCTGTGCGGCCGTGCGCCTGGAGACCTGGGACTTCCAGGCGCCGCGGTTCTACCAGAAGCAGGGGTACGAGGTGGTGTGCGTGATCCCCGACTATCCGCCGGGGATCACGGAGTACACGCTGACCAAGCGGCTCAGCTGAGCCGGCGCGCCCCCGCCGCCGGGACCGCCTCGAACACCCGCGGGGCGGTGAAGTCCGCCGCGGCGAAGGCCTCCTGGACGGCCTTGGTGATGGTGTCGACGTCGGCGGCCTCCGCGAGGACGATCGCCGAGCCTCCGAAGCCGCCGCCGGTCATGCGCGCGCCCAGCGCGCCCGCGCCCAGCGCCGTGTCCACCACCAGGTCCAGCTCCGGGCAGGAGATGCGGAAGTCGTCCCGGAGCGAGGCGTGGCCCTCGGTCAGCACCGGGCCGATCGCGCGGGTGTCACCCGACTCCAGCAGGGACACCACCCGCTCGACCCGCTGGTCCTCGGTGACGACGTGGCGGACCAGGCGGCGGACCTCCTCCTCGTCGCCGAGGCGGGCAAGGGCCGCGTCGAGTCCGTCGTACGGCACGTCCCTGAGGGCGTTCACGCCCAGCAGGTCGGCGCCCTTCTCGCAGCCGGCGCGGCGCTTGCCGTACTCGCCGTCGCTGTGGGCGTGCTTGACCTGGGTGTCGACGACCAGCAGGCGCATGCCCTCGGCGGCCAGGTCGAAGGGGATCTGCTTCTGGGAGAGGTCGCGGGTGTCGAGGAACAGGGCGTGGCCGGCCTCGCAGCAGGCCGACGCGGTCTGGTCCATGATCCCGGTGGGGGCGCCGACGTAGACGTTCTCGGCGCGCTGGCACAGGCGGGCCAGCTGCCAGCCCTTGAGGCCGAGGTCGTAGAGGTCGTTCAGGGCGAGCGCCACCACGACCTCAAGGGCCGCCGACGAGGACAGGCCCGCGCCGGACGGCACCGTCGACGTCAGGTGGACGTCCGCGCCGGTGATCGCGTGGCCCGCCTCGCGCAGAGCCCAGACCACGCCCGCCGGGTACGCCGTCCAGCCGCGGTCCGACTCCGGGGCCAGGCCGTCCAGGCGCAGCTCGACGACGCCGCCGTCGACGTCCGCCGAGTGCAGGCGCAGGACGCCGTCCTCACGCCGGGACACCGCGGCGACGGTGACGTGCGGCAGGGCGAACGGCATGACGAAACCGTCGTTGTAGTCGGTGTGTTCGCCGATGAGGTTGACCCGGCCCGGCGCCGCCCACACCCCTTCCGGCCCGGTCCCGTACAGCTCCTCGAACCGCTCGGCGACAGCCCCTGCGACAGCCTCGCTCATGCCCTGACCCCTGACCTTTCCGTACGTACTGGTGCAGCTGCCGGTGCAGCTGGTTGCCGCGTTGCCGCGGGTTGCCGCTACTTGGCGCGCCGCTGTGCGAAGTCCCACGCGTCCGCGACGATTCCGGCGAGGTCCGCGCGGGACGGGTTCCAGCCCAGCTTCTCGCGGGCGGTGGCGGCCGACGCCACCAGGGCCGCCGGGTCGCCGCCGCGGCGGGGGGCGACGACCTCGGGGATCGGATGGCCGGTGACCTGCCGGACCGTCTCGACGACCTCGCGGACGGAGAAGCCGTTGCCGTTGCCCAGGTTGCAGATGAGGTGCTCGCCGGGGGTGGCGGCCTTGACCGCGAGCAGGTGGGCCTCGGCCAGGTCCGCCACGTGGATGTAGTCGCGGACGCAGGTGCCGTCGGGCGTCGGGTAGTCGTCGCCGTAGACGGAGATCGCCTCGCGCCTGCCCTGCGCGACCTGGAGGACGAGCGGGATGAGGTGCGATTCGGGGTCGTGGCGCTCGCCGTACTCCCCGTACGCGCCTGCCACGTTGAAGTAGCGCAGCGACACGGCGCCGAGCCCGTGGGCCGCCGCCTCACTCGTGATCATGTGGTCGACGGCGAGCTTCGTGGCGCCGTACGGGTTGGTGGGCAGGGTCGGCGCCGACTCGACGATCGGGACCTCGGCCGGCTCGCCGTAGGTGGCGGCCGTGGAGGAGAACACGAGCTTGCGCACGCCCGCCTCGCGCATGGCGCCGAGCAGGGCCATGCTGCCGCCGACGTTGTTCTCCCAGTACTTCTCGGGCTTCACGACCGACTCGCCGACCTGGGAGGAGGCGGCGAAGTGCAGGACGGCGTCGAAGGAGGAGTCGAGCCACTTGGCGGCGTCACGGATGTCGCCCTCGACAAAGGTGGCCCCGGCCGGGACGCCCTCGCGGAAGCCGGTGGAGAGGTTGTCGAGGACGACGACCTCGTGGCCCGCCTCCAGCAGGTGCTGGGAGACCACGCTGCCGACGTACCCCGCACCGCCCGTGACCAGGTACTTACCGCTCATGAACTCGCTACCTCTCGCAGTCGCTCGGCCGCGGCCTCCGGCCGGATGTCGTTGATGAACACGTTCATGCCGGACTCGGACCCCGCGAGGAACTTCAGCTTGCCGGAAGTGCGGCGGATGGTGAAAAGCTCGAGGTGCAGCGCGAAGTCGTCACGGCTGACTCCCTCGAAGTCCTCCAGCGCGCCGAACGGCGCCTGGTGCCAGGCGGCGATGTAAGGCGTCAACGGCTCGCCCTTGCCTTCCTTCCTTCCACCCGGCCCGTCGAAGATCCGGTCGAAGCGCCTCAAGAGTTCCAGATACACCTGGGGGAACTCTGTGCGCGCGTCCTCGTCGAGGCCGAGCAGGTCCGGCACCCGGCGCTTCGGGTACAGGTGCACCTCGTACGGCCAGTGCGCCGCGTACGGCACGAAGGCGGCCCAGTGCTCACTCTCCAGGACGACCCGCTCGTCGGCGAGTTCGCGCTCCAGGATCGCGTCGAAGAGGTTCTGCCCGCCGGTGGCTTCCTTGTGAGCGGCCACCGAGCGCAGCATCAGCGCCGTGCGCGGCGTGGTGAAGGGGTAGGCGTAGATCTGCCCGTGCGGGTGCCCCAGTGTCACACCGATCTCCGCGCCACGGTTCTCGAAGCAGAAGACTTGCTCGACGGAGGGCAGATGCGACAGCTCCGACGTCCGGTCGGTCCACGCGTCCAGGACCAGGCGTGCCTGCTCCTCGGTGAGGTCGGCGAAGGACGCGTTGTGGTCGGAGGTGAAGCAGACCACCTCGCAACGGCCGGAGTCGCCGGCCAGCGAGGGGAAGCGGTTCTCGAAGACCACCGCGTCGTAGGAGGAGTCCGGGATCTCGCTCAGCCGGTCGCCCTGGGACGGACACAGGGGGCATTCGTCGGCCGGCGGGTGGTAGATGCGGCCCTGGCGGTGTGAGGCGATGGCGACCTCGTCGCCGAGCAGCGCGTCACGGCGGACCTCGGACGTGGTGACGGTCGGATCCAGCGGCCGGCGGTCGACCGCGTCCCGCACGGTGTCGTCGCGCAGGTCGTAGTAGATCAGCTCGCGACCGTCGGCCAGTCGGGTCGAGGTCTTCTTCACGTGCGGACTCCCTATTCGAGCCACTCAATCATCAAACAGAACCAAACACATCGAAACACGAGTCCCCACCAGCGTCAACATCACAATCAAACAAAAAACGTCAACCAGAGTGTTCATTTACTGAACACGGAGGCGCAGGTTCCGCTCCGGGTCAGTTCACGCAACGAAGCGAGTATTTCTACAAAACCCCACATATCTGGCGGCCGAGCTGCCACTCCCCACGAACTGGCTCGACTACACGACCCTCGGCACCTACTTCGCCGTCGCTCTCGGTATCGGCTTCGTCGCCCGCCGATCGGTGAAGACCAGCCTCGACTTCTTCCTCTCCGGACGCTCACTGCCCGCCTGGATCACCGGTCTGGCGTTCATCTCGGCCAACCTGGCCGCCACCGAGATCCTCGGCATGGCCGCCAACAGCGCCCAGTACGGCGTCCACACCGTGCACTGGTACTGGATCGGCGCCATCCCGGCCATGGTCTTCCTGGGCCTGGTGATGATGGCCTTCCACTACGGTTCCAAGGTGCGCTCGGTCCCCTGGTTCCTGCTCCTGCGCTTCGACAAGGACGTCCAGCACGAGGTCTCCGAACTGCAGACCAAGTCCGCGACCGCGGCACGCCTGTTCGACATCCGCCGCATCATCGGCGGCCTGTTCGTCCTCTACGGCGTCATCGTCACGATCGCCGGCTTGACGGCGTCCGACGCCGACATCGACAAGGCCACGGGCGTCAACATCAACCTGTGGACCGGGTTGGGGATGCTGACCCTGGGCCTGTTCTTCCTGGCCTGGCTGAAGCTGCGGCCGGTGGCTCCGCCGCCGGTCGACGTGGAGACGCGGGAAGAGACCGTGGAGTGAGCCAGGGGCGGGACGGAGGCTCTCCGTCCCGCCCCGCACCCCCCGGAAGTCGCCCGCTAAGCGCCCGGCGTCTGGAACTCGTCCCCCGCCTCCGGCGACGAGTGGGACACCGGTCCCGCCCGGTCCAGCAGCCCCGTCCGCGCCGCCAGCGCCGCCGCCTCCAGCCTCGAACCCACGCCCAGCTTCATCAGGACCCGCTGGACGTGGGTGCGGGCCGTGGACGGGGCGATGCCCATGCCGGCCGCGATCAGGCGGGTGTCCTCGCCGTCGGCGACCCGGACCAGGACCTCGACCTCCCGCGGGGTCAGCATCTGCAGCAGGCGCTGTCCCTCGTCGTCCGGCTGTGCCACCGGGTTGAGCAGTTCACTGAACGCCCCCTGGAGCAGCTGCGGCGCCACCGCCGCCTCCCCCGCCCGGGCCTTCATGATCGCGCGCTCGACCCCCTCGATCCGCTCGTCGTGCCGCACGTACCCGGAGGCCCCCGCGGCGAACGCCGCCGCGATCCCGCGCGGGTTGGGCACCGGGCCCAGCACCAGCACCGCCACCTGCGGACGCTCCCGCTTGATGCGGACCACCGGGTCGAACATCCCCGGCTCCGCCGGTGTCGCCGTGCCGAGCAGGCACACCTCCGGCGCCCGGCTGATCACCAGTTCCGCCGCGCCCGCGGCGGGCGCCGCCGCGGCCAGCACCCGGTGCCCCCGCAGTTTCAGCGCCGAGGCCAGCGCCTCGGCGAGCAAACGGTGGTCGTCGACCACCATGAGCCGCACTCCCATCGAGCCCAACCCCCCAGTCCCCCCAATGGATCCCCATGCATCACTGTGGATGCCCCACTATGGATGCCCACTGGTCCGCACGGTCAGAAGCCCCCTCCCGGCTCCCCCGCCTTCATGCCCCCGGAAGCTACACGCTTGTTCGACGTTGCGCTTCCCCTACCGGGAGAGAAGTGCCCCGGATCGACGGAAATTCTGGTTTTCCTCGCATTCGAGGGTGATGAGCGGTACGCGCACGGCCCCACCCCTGAGCAGGGGCGGGGCCGTGCGCGAGGCCGGTCGGACGGGTCAGCTCGCGCCGAACGCGATCACCAGATACTCCTTGTCCGATCCCGACAGATCACTGGCGAAGATCGAGGACATGAACAGGTGGCCCTGCGAGTACAGGAACTCCGCGTAGTCCGGCAGCATGCTGCTCTCCACGTCCCGCACCGACTCCGTGCCCGGGTTCTCCAGCAGCTTGGTCTCCTTGAAGGAGCCGCCGTCGATGCTGACGATCTGACCACCCTTGTCGTACGGCGGCCGCTTGTACGCGATCAGGTTGGTGCCATCCATGCGCAGCGGGGAGATCGTGTAGTCGTCGCCCGAGTCGGCGCGCTGGCCGGTCTGCTTGCCGGTGGCGAGGTCGATCGCGACGATCGCGTTGGCCCGCGAATACTTCTCGGCGCCCTCGTCCTCCTCGGTCGGCAGGTAGAGACGGTCGTTGCCGACCGCGATCTGGTGGCACTCCTCGATCTTGGTGATGCCGTCGCAGCTGGCCGCGTACTGGTCGCTGGGCGCCGAGATGCGGGTGCGCAGCTTGCCGGTCTTGTTGTCGATGGAGAAGAAGTCCGAGATGCCGCTGCCGTCCTTCGCGGCCTCGCCGATGTCGGCGGCCACCACCAGCGGGTCGGTCGACACGACGCTGGCGTAGGAGATGCCCTGCGCCATCTTGTAGTCGGAGATCACCTTCCCGCCCGTCGGGTCGATGGTCTGGATGTGCAGCTCGGGGGCGTCGTACGAACCGCACCGGCGCACCGCGACCAGCTTCGCGCCGCCGCCGTACCCGGCGTCGTAGCAGGTGTCGGTCGGCTTCGGGGCCCACAGCTGCTTGCCGGAGCCGAGGTCGAAGGCGGCGCCGCCACTGGAGCTGCCCACGGCGACGGTGTTCGCGCTGACGGTGACGTTGTTGAAGCTGATCGCCTCGTCACCGGAGTTGGCGGTCTTCGTCCACAGCTTCTTGCCGGCGGCGAGGTCGATCCCCGCGACCTGGCTGCAGCCGTGCGAGGGCTCGGCCTTGGTCGGCATCTGAGGCTGGTAGATGATCGCCGTCCGGCCGTCGGTGGTGACGTGGTTGCTGCCCTGGCACACCGGGCCGGGGAGCTTGATCGTCCACAGCTTGGTGCCCTTGTCGGGGTCGTAGCCGACGACCTCGGCGACGCCGCTCTTGGCGTACACCGTGTCGGTGAGCCAGGAACCGGCCGTGGAGATCGTGCTGTCCTCCTTGACCTCGGGCGCCGGGACCTGGAAGAGGACCTTGGAGGCGGTGTTGCCGGGCACCTTCTCCACCGGGGTGGTGGGGGTGCCGGTGGTGCCGCCGGAGCCGTCCGTGTCGCCGCCGCCGGTGCCGCCGCCGTCCTTGTCGTCGGTGTCGCCCGCGCCGCCGCCGGAGCTCGCGGTGTCGTTCTTCTTGCCGCCCTCGTCACCGGAGGTCGACGCGTACCAGACACCGCCGCCGACGATCAGCGCGATCGCCACGACGGCCGAGACGATGATGGCCAGCTGCGCGTTGAACTTCTTGCCGCCGCCCGGCTGACCCGGCTGACCCGGCTGCGGATGCAGCGGCATGGTCCCCTGCGGGTAGCCGTAACCGGGCTGCTGGCCGTACGGGTTGGGCTGCTGCCCGTACGGGTTGGGCTGCTGGCCGTACGGGTTGGGCTGCTGACCGGGGTAGCCGTAGCCGGGAGGTGGCGGCGGGGTCTGCGGGGTTTGCGGGGCCTGGGGCGGCGGCGCCTGCGGATAGCCGTAACCCGCAGGGGTCTGCGGAGGCTGGGGCGGCTGCGGGTAGCCGTAACCCGGCTGCGGCTGGCCCGGCGGTGGCGGAGGTTGCACCGGCTGGGCGGGCTGCGCCGGTGGCGGCGACTGCGGCGGCTGGTCCTGCGGCGGGCCGAAACCACCCTGCTGCGGGGGCTGGTTGGGCGGCGGCGGAGGCGGCTGGGTCATGGCGTGGGTACCTCGGGAGCGGAGTCGGCGGAGACGGCGGGAAGGGCGGGGAACCGAGGGGGAGGAGTCACTTGCCGTAGGCGAGCATCAACTTCTCCTTCGCGTCGGTGTCGCCGGCCAGCCGTGTGGTCGAGATGTAGAAGCGTCCGTCGACCCAGTCGATGGCCTTCGAGTAGAAGCTGTTCTCGATGTCCGCGGTGCCCGTCGGCAGCTGCAGCAGCGTCGACGGCGTGTGCTTGGCGCCGGTCGTCGGGATCGACACGATCCGGCCGCCCGCGTCGTACGACGGCTGCACATAGGCGACCAGCTTGCCGCCCTCGACCTTCAGCGGCAGCATCGACTCGTCCGTCGGGGACTTCACGCGCCACTTCTCCTTGCCGTCGGCGAGGTTGATCGCGACGATCTCGTTCGCCCCGGTGGTCGCCTCGGTGGGCAGGTAGAGCGTGTTGGCGTCGGCGGCCACGCCCTCGCAGGCCTGGAGGTCACCGCCGAGGAATCCCCAGCCGCACTCGGGAGCGAAGTCCTCGTCGAAGGCGACCTGCGAGCGGAACTTGCCGGCGGCGGTGACCGCGGAGATGTTCCACGCGTCCTTGTCGTCGTTGGTGCTGTAGATGACCAGCGGGTCGACGGAGTACGTGTGCTCGACGGACCAGCCCTTGTCGAACTTCTGGGTCCACTTGACCTTGCCGGTCCGGGGGTCCAGCTCCTGCACCTCGTCGTGCGCGGTCGCCTGGCCGGCGTCGCAGGACGCGGCGACGACCAGCCGGGCGCCGCCCGCGAACGCCTTCGGGAAACAGGCGTCGCCGTACCGCTTCTTGTCGAAGAGCTTCTTGCCCGTCGTCACGTCGTACGCGGTGCCGGACTGCGAGCGGCCCACCATCAGGGTCTTGCCGGTGACGGAGAGCTCGATCGAGGCGGTGCTGTCGAACAGCGCGCCGTCCGCGACCTCGCCGGACCAGCCCTTGGCACCGGTGTTGAGGTCGATCTCCTGGAGCTGGTTGCACTCGGCGCGGTCGCTGACACCGTCCATGTACGCGACGACGATCTTGTCGTCGGACGTCTGCTGCGGGGTGACCGCGCAGATCTTCTGCGGGAACGTCACCGTGTCCCAAGTCGGGGCACCGTCACCGACGTTGTAGGCGACGAGCTGCTTGTACGCCGCCTTCACCGCGGTCTTGCCGGTGATCCACATACCGGGGGCGTCGGCTCCGTCACCGGGGGCGTCGGGCGCCTCCTTGTACCAGAGCACCTTGGCCTCGCCGGCCTGCCGGCCCTCGTTGAGGTTCTCCGGGTCCGCGCCGCCGGCACCGCTGCCGTCACCGGGGTTGACCGGGGAGTCGGACGCGGTGGGCTTGGGGTCGTCGCTCTTCTGGGCGATCGGCTCCTTGCCGTCGTCACCGCCGCTGGTGACCGCGAACACGGTCCCGCCGATGACGAGCAGCACCGCCACGGCGGCACCGATGATGACGGCCGGCTTGCCCTTGAAACGGTTGCCGGAACCGGGCGGCGGGGTGCCGGGCGCACCCGGGAACTGGGGCTGCGGCGGATAGCCGTACCCCTGCGGCTGTGCGTACGGCCCCGGCTGCTGCGGCTGGCCGTACGGCCCCGGTTGGCCGTAGGGTCCGGGCTGCGGCTGGCCGTACGGACCTGACTGGTCGTACGGGCCGGCCGGTTGCGCGGGCTGCTGCGGATAGCCGTAACCGGGCTGCGGTGGAGCCTGCGGCGGCGGTGGTGGCGGGGCTCCGAAGCCGCCGCCCTGCTGTTGTGGTGGTTGGTCCTGCGGCGCTCCGAAGCCACCCTGCGGCGGCTGGTTGGGCGGCTGAGTCATCAGCGCGTCCCCCCGTTCAGTCACTGATTTTTAGCCACGCCCTGAGGTTCGTGATGGACCCAGAGTCGTACTCAGAAAGTTCTCAGACGGCTCTTTCTATCACTCGGGACCGACAACGCTCGGGCCGGTTCTGCCCCTGTTCCCAAGGGAGGACCGGCCCGTGACGCCCTCGTTATGCGCCTTCACGCGCCCTTCACGCGTCCTCGGCGAGTTCCAGCCACCGCAGTTCCAGGTCGTCCCGCTCGGCGGCCAAGTCCCTCAGTTCGGCGTCGAGTTTGGCCACCTTCTCGAAGTCCGTGGCGTTCTCCGCGATCTGCGCGTGCAGCCTGGTCTCCTTCTGCGAGACCTTGTCCAACTGCCGCTCGATCTTCTGGAGTTCCTTCTTCGCGACGCGCTGGTCGGCGGCGCTCTTCTCCGGTACGGCCCTGGTGGCGGCCGGCACGGGGACCGCGGCGGCGGCCACCTCCTCCATGCGCCGGCGGCGCTCCAGGTACTCGTCGATGCCGCGCGGCAGCATCCGCAGGGTGGAGTCGCCGAGGAGGGCGAAGACGCGGTCGGTGGTGCGCTCGACGAAGAACCGGTCGTGGGAGATGACGACCATCGAGCCGGGCCAGCCGTCGAGTACGTCCTCCAGCTGGGTCAGCGTCTCGATGTCGAGGTCGTTGGTGGGCTCGTCGAGGAAGAGGACGTTGGGCTCGTCCATGAGGAGACGCAGCAGCTGGAGCCTGCGCCGCTCACCGCCGGACAGGTCACCGACGGGCGTCCACTGCTTCTCCTTGTTGAAGCCGAACGTCTCGCACAGCTGCCCGGCGGTCATCTCGCGCCCCTTGCCGAGGTCGACGCGCTCGCGCACCTGCTGCACGGCCTGCAACACCCGCCAGGTCGGGTCGAGTTCGGCGACCTCCTGGGAGAGGTAGGCGAGCTTGACGGTCCGTCCCACGGCGATCCGCCCGCCGACCGGCTGGGTCTCGCCCTGCGTCAGGGCGGCCTCGGCCATGGCCCGGAGCAGGGAGGTCTTCCCGGCGCCGTTCACCCCGACCAGACCGATCCGGTCGCCCGGGCCGAGCTGCCAGGTCACGTGCTTGAGCAGCACCTTGGGACCGGCCTGGACGGTCACGTCCTCCAGGTCGAAGACGGTCTTGCCGAGCCGCGTCGAGGCGAACTTCATCAGCTCGCTGCTGTCGCGGGGCGGCGGCACGTCCGCGATGAGCTCGTTGGCCGCCTCCACGCGGAAGCGCGGCTTGGACGTACGGGCCGGGGCACCGCGCCGCAGCCACGCCAGCTCCTTGCGGACCAGGTTCTGCCGCTTGGTCTCCTCCGTGGCGGCGATGCGTTCACGCTCCGCGCGCGCGAAGACGTAGTCGGAGTAGCCGCCCTCGTACTCGTAGACGTCGCCCTTCTGCACGTCCCACATCCGGGTGCAGACCTGGTCCAGGAACCACCGGTCGTGGGTCACGCAGACGAGCGCGGAGCGGCGCTCGCGCAGGTGCCGGGCGAGCCAGGCGATGCCCTCCACGTCGAGGTGGTTGGTGGGCTCGTCCAGGACGATCAGGTCCTGGTCCTCGATGAGCAGCTTGGCGAGCGCGATGCGGCGCCGCTCACCGCCGGAGAGCGGGGCGATGACGGTGTCGAGTCCTTGCGGGAACCCCGGCATGTCGAGCCCGCCGAACAGCCCGGTGAGGACGTCCCTGATCTTCGCGTTCCCGGCCCACTCGTGGTCGGCCATGTCCCGGATGACCTCGTGGCGGACGGTGGCCGCCGGGTCGAGGGAGTCGTGCTGGGTCAGCACCCCGGTCCGCAGTCCGCCCGAGTGCGTGACCCGCCCGGTGTCGGCGTCCTCCAGCTTGGCGAGCATCCGGATCAGCGTCGTCTTGCCGTCGCCGTTGCGCCCGACCACCCCGATGCGGTCGCCCTCGGAGACGCCGAGCGAGACGCCGTCCAGCAGGGCACGGGTGCCGTACACCTTGGTGACGTTCTCGACATTGACCAGATTGACGGCCATTACTCTCCTGACAAGGGGGACGATCGACCTTCCAGAGTAGTCGGCGGGGCGGATGGTCATTCCCGGGCCGGGGTTCTCGCCCCCGCCGCCCCTTCCCGTCCCGTCTCCAGGGGGCTCCGCCCCCTCGCCCTCCCCCGGCCTTCGCCCACCACCCGACTCGGTCGGTTGCAAGGGTCACCTCTCGACCCACCGAGTCGGGTGGTGCGCGGGCACAGCTCCGAGGGCTGGGGGCGGAGCCCCCAGGAACGCGCACCCCCACCGGGGATCAGCGCCTGATCGTCGCCCCCGGCGTCGGCCCCGACGCCGTACGCACCGTCCTGCACGTGCCTGACGTGCGCAGGGCCTCCGCCACCTTCGTCGCCGACTCGGCGTCCCGGGCGAGGAACGCCGTGGTCGGCCCCGAGCCCGAGACGAGGGCGGCGAGGGCGCCGGCGGCCCGCCCGGCCGCGAGGGTCTCGGCGAGTTCCGGGAAGAGGGAGAGGGCGGCGGGCTGGAGGTCGTTGGAGACGGCGGCGGCGAGCGCGTCGGGGTCGCCCTTGGCGAGGGCGTCGAGCAAGGGCTGGAAGGCGACCGGCTCGGGGACGTCGAGCCCCTGCGTCAGCCGGTCGAACTCGCGGAAGACGGCCGGCGTGGACAGCCCGCGCTCCGCCATCGCGAACACCCAGTGGAAGGTCCCGCCCACCTCCAGGACCCGGAGTTTCTCTCCGCGCCCGGTGCCCAGCGCCGCACCGCCGACCAGGCTGAACGGCACGTCGCTCCCCAACTCGGCGCAGATGTCCAGGAGTTCCGCGCGGGAGGCGTTCGTGCCCCACAACGCGTCGCACGCGACGAGGGCCCCCGCGCCGTCCGCGCTGCCGCCCGCCATGCCCCCCGCCACCGGGATGTCCTTGGCGATGTGGATGTGCACGTCCGCCGTACGGCCGTACCGCACGGCCAGCGCCTCGGCCGCGCGCGCCACCAGGTTGGTACGGTCCAGGGGCACCTGACCCGCGTCCGGCCCCGCGCAGGTCACGCGCAGTTCGTCGGCCGGGGTCACCGTCACCTCGTCGTAGAGGCCGACCGCGAGGAAGACGTTGGCCAGGTCGTGGAAGCCGTCGGGACGGGCGGCGCCGACCGCGAGCTGGACGTTGACCTTGGCGGGGACACGCACGGTGACGCTCACTGCTCGGCCTGCTCCTGGTTGTCGGCGTCAGCCTTGTTGCCGGCATCCGTCTTGTTCTCCGCGATCCGCGCGAACTCCTCCACCGTCAGGGCCTCCCCGCGTGCCTGCGGCGAGACGCCGGCGGCGACCAGGGCGGCCTCGGCGGCGGCGGCGGACCCCGCCCAGCCGGCGAGCGCGGCCCGCAGGGTCTTCCGCCGCTGCGCGAACGCGGCGTCGACGACGGCGAAGACCTCGTGCCGGGAGGCGGTGGTCTTCAGCGGCTCGGCCCGCCGCACCAGCGAGACCAGCCCGCTGTCGACGTTCGGGGCGGGCCAGAACACCTTGCGGCCGATCGAGCCGGCCCGCTTGACCTCGGCGTACCAGTTGGCCTTGACCGAGGGGACGCCGTACACCCGCGAGCCGGGCGGGGCGGCGAGCCGGTCGGCGACCTCCGCCTGCACCATGACGAGGGTGCGCTCGATGCTCGGGAAGGTGTCGAGCATGTGCAGCAGCACCGGCACGGCCACGTTGTACGGCAGGTTCGCGACCAGCGCGGTCGGGGCGGGACCCGGCAGCTCCCGCACCTGCATCGCGTCGGAGTGCACCAGCGCGAACCGGTCGGCCCGGTCCGGCATCCGCGCCGCGACCGTCGCGGGCAGCGCGCTGGCGAGCACGTCGTCGATCTCGACGGCGACGACCCGGTCGGCGGCCTCCAGCAGTGCGAGCGTGAGCGAGCCGAGCCCGGGTCCCACCTCGACCACCGTGTCGTCGGGGCGGACCTCGGCGGTGCGGACGATACGGCGGACCGTGTTCGCGTCGATCACGAAGTTCTGACCGCGCTGCTTGGTGGGACGCACACCGAGCGCTGCCGCGAGTTCACGGACGTCGGCGGGCCCCAGGAGGGCGTCGGAGGCGGGGCTGTTCACGGGACAAGGGTACGGGCGGACCCGGCCGCGGGCGTACGGCCCCAGCCGCGGGCGACGACCCCGACTGCGGGCAGTCGTGCCGCCGGGGCGGCACCCCGCACCACCGAGCCGCGGGCCGTCATGCCGCCGGGGCGGCACCCCGCACGACCGAGCTGCGGGCAGTCGTGCCGCTGGGGCGGCACGGGTGGGCGCAGCGGCACCCCGCACGACCCAGCCGCGGGCCGTCATGCCGCCGGGGCGGCACCCCGCACGACCGAGCTGCGGGCAGTCGTGCCGCTGGGGCGGCACGGGTGGGCGCAGCGGCACCCCGCACGACCCAGCCGCGGGCCGTCATGCCGCCGGGGCGGCACCCCACACGACCGAGCTGCGGGCAGTCGTGCCGCTGGGGCGGCACGGGTGGGCGCAGCGGCACCCCGCACCGCCGGGCCGCTGACCCACCCTGGCCCAGCCCCGACGCCGAGCGACCGCACGCCCGACGCTCACCCGTGCAACCGGGTCCCGCAGTGCGGCCAAGGGCTCGCCCCCCGCCGCATGTACAGCTTCTTCGCCCGGAAGGTCTGTTCCGCCGCTGTGGCGTCCTGCGGGCGGCCCGTGCCGCCGAGGCTCTGCCAGGTCCGGGTGTCGAACTGGTACAGCCCGCCGTACGTCCCCGAAGGATCGACCGCGTCCGGCCGCCCCCCGGACTCGCAGGCCGCAAGGCCCTGCCAGTCCAGGTCGTCGGCGCCCCGCACGGACGTCGGCAACGGCATCGTGCCCACCCTGACCACCTGCGCACGCGGCCGGCGCACCACCTCGGTCCTGGTCCGTCGCGGCTTCTGCCGGACCCCGTTGACGGTCCGCACGGAGTACGTGATCCGCCGCAGCCCCGGCTGCCCGGCCCGTTCGACCACCTCGGTGCCCCGGAACAGGGAGGGGTCCTCGGTCCGCTCCACCTCGAAGGGGATCGCCTCGCCGCGGACCTCCTTGACGCCGGTGATCCGCAGCACGGTGACCGTCTGCCCGTCGCGCGGGAAGCTGTCCGGCGCGACGGACGTGGTGTCCTGCCCGCGCAGGGTGATCCCGGCCTGCTCGACGGCCTCTCGGACGGTCGCCGCGTTGGTGCGGATCGTGCGGGCCCGCCCGTCCGCCATGACCGTCACGGCTCGTTCGGTACGCACGTCGACCGCGAGCCCCTCGCGCCCGATGGGCCGGGAGCGCGAGACGGACAGGTAGGCGCCCTGCGCACGCACCCCCAACTGCTGCAGCGCCCCTTCCACCGTGCGCGCCGTGGTCCACACCTCGTGCCGGTGTCCGTCGAGCGTGAGCCGTACGGGACGGCCGTAGCGCACCGCGACCTCGTCGCCGCTGGCGAGTTCCTCGCCGGGGGCGGGCGCGACCACGTCGTGCGCGCCGACCTGAACGCCCTCCTCGGCGAGCAGTTCGGAGACGTCGTCCGCGAAGGTGTGCAGGGTGCGCGGCCTGCCGTCGACGCTGAGCTCGATCGCCTTGTCCTCGGAGACGAAGGCGGTGGTGCCGCCCGCCAGGAACGCCACGACCAGCGCCTGGGGCAGCAGCCGGCGCAGGGTGCCGTCCGAGCGCTCCGCGTACCGGGCGCTGCGCCGCCGCGCGGCCCGCCCGTTCCCGTCGCCGCGCACCGCGGGCGCGGGTGGCGCCTCGTGGGCGGGCGTGTAGGTGTCGTCGCAGGGCGGCGGCGCCACGTACGCGCCGTAGGCCAGCGTCTGGGCGCTGTGCACGTCGGTGTACGGCTCGCTCGGGCCGTACGTCTCGTACGTCTGGTGCTGCGAGTTGCTCACGCCGACACGCTCCAGGGGCCGGAGGGGTCCAGAGGGGTCCGGATCGGGCCCCCAGAACCTAGCGGAGCGTTCGTCACTCTCCAAAGCGACGCGGCTACCCACAGTCGCGTTCGAGCGAGTGGGTAACGGATCGGTCGCGGTCAGTAGCCGAACGCGCGTGCCGTGTTGGTGGCGAGTGCCGACGCCAGGGCGTCCTCGTCGACGCCGCGCACGGCGGCCATCGCGCGCACCGTGACCGGAATGAGATACGGGGCGTTGGGCCGTCCGCGGTACGGCACCGGGGTGAGGAACGGCGCGTCGGTCTCCACCAGGAGCAGTTCCGCCGGTGCGGTGGCCACGGCGTCCCGCAGGTTCTGCGCGTTCTTGAAGGTGACGTTGCCGGCGAAGGACATGAAGTATCCGGCGCCGGCGCAGATCTCCGCCATCTCGGCGTCGCCGGAGTAGCAGTGGAAGACGGTGCGCTCGGGGGCGCCTTCCTCCTTCAGCACGCGCAGGACGTCGGCGTGGGCGTCGCGGTCGTGGATGACCAGGGCCTTGCCGTGCCGCTTGGCGATCTCGATGTGGGCGCGGAAGGACTTCTCCTGCGCCTCCTTGCCCTCGGGGCCGGTGCGGAAGTAGTCGAGGCCCGTCTCGCCGACGCCCTTGACCTGGGGCAGCCCGGCCAGCCGGTCGATCTCGGCGAGCGCCTCGTCGAGGCCCGCGTCGCCGCCGGGGGTGCGCGCGCCCTGCCGGGACCAGCCGTCGGGGTCGCCGTGGACGATCCGCGGGGCCTCGTTGGGGTGCAGGGCGACGGTCGCGTGGACGGCGTCGTACCGTTCGGCCGTCTCGGCGGCCCACCGCGAGCCGGCCACGTCGCAGCCGACCTGCACGACCGTGGTCACGCCCACCTCCGCGGCTTTGGCGAGCGCCTCCTCCACGGTCCCCGACTGCATGTCGAGGTGGGTGTGGGAGTCGGCGACCGGTACGCGCAGGGGTTCCGGGAGCGGCGGGGCGGCGTTCTTGTCGGCGGCGTTCGAAGGCATGCCCCGATCCTACGAAAGGGGCATGCCGTCGCCGGTGCCGGTGTGGATCAGCTCGCCTTGCGCTGGAACGGGTGCAGGAGATCGGCCAGGTGCCAGTGGTGGTGCTCCCCGGGCTCTCCGTTGTCCCGGGTCTCCCCGTTCTCCGTCCGCCGGCCCTCGGCGTCGGCCGGCGGTGCCTCCACCGGACCGGCGGGCGGCGTGCGGTGCTGCCGGTGCGCCGCGTCACGGGCCGACGCGACCCGGCCCGGCCGCATGATCCGGACGACGTGGTTGTCGCAGTTGGTGCACGTGGGCCGCGAGAGCGGGGAGGGCACGACCTGGCCGTTCACCACGTAGAGCACGAACTCGTGGTCGTCGGCGTCCACGTGGTGCTCTATCTCGTACGACTGCTCCCACCCGTGCCCGCAGCGCATGCAGGCGAAGGAATACGACTCGTGGACGACTGCCGTGGCACCGGCGCGGAGTCCGGTCTGCCCTGCGATCTCACTCATGCCAGCTCCTGTTGTCCGCTGGATCCAGGGACGGATGAGTCCCTCGACTCAGTGGACGCCTCCACCCGCATGAACGCAGCAAGCCTGTCGAGTGTTGGCGGCGATTTGGGCGTTCCTTGCCTAACCGCCCCGTTGACCGCCTTCCGGCTTTGCCTTCCACGCCGACTCTTTGCGCACGCATGGGGCGCCCGCTCAGAGGAGATACGCCCTGCTCAGGGGGCGTGTGCGCCAGCTCACAGGATGCGTACGCCGGGCGCACACACCAGGCCGTGCGCCCTCGCTTGCGCCCCTTTGTTCATCGTGCGCACGCCCCCGCGTCGGCGCTCCCGCCCCACGTTCCCCACCCCTCACACCCCCGCGTTCCCCGCCGCTCACGCCCCCGCGTTCTTCGCCGCCACCACCGCGTCGAACACCTGCCGCTTGGGCAGTCCCGCCTCGGCGGCCACCGCGGCGATCGCCTCCTTGCGCCGCTCCCCCGCCTCCTCGCGCACCCGCACCCGCCGCACCAGCTCCGTGGCGTCCAGTTCCTCGGGGCCGCGTTCCGGCGCCCCCTCCACGACGACGGTGATCTCCCCGCGTACGCCCTCCGCCGCCCACGCCGCCAGCTCGCCCAGCCCGCCGCGCCTGACCTCCTCGTACGTCTTGGTCAGCTCCCGGCAGACGGCGGCCCGCCGGTCGGCGCCGAACACCTCGGCCATCGCGGCGAGGGTGTCGTCGAGCCGGTGCGGGGCCTCGAAGTAGACGAGGGTGCGTCGCTCCTCGGCCACCTCCCGCAGCCGGGACAGCCGTTCGCCCGCCTTACGCGGCAGGAACCCCTCGAAGCAGAACCGGTCGACGGGCAGCCCCGACAGCGCGAGCGCGGTGAGCACGGCGGACGGCCCCGGCACGGCGGTGACCCGGATGTCCTTCTCGACGGCGGCGGCGACGAGCCGGTAGCCGGGGTCGGACACGGACGGCATGCCCGCGTCGGTCACCAGCAGCACCCGCGCCCCGCCCACCAGCGCCTCGACCAGCTCGGGCGTGCGGGCGGCTTCGTTGCCCTCGAAGTAGGAGACGACCCTCCCCTTGGGCGTCACGCCCAGCGCCTGCGTCAGCCGCCGCAGTCGCCGGGTGTCCTCGGCGGCGACGACGTCGGCGCCGGCCAGTTCCTCGGCGAGCCGGGGCGGGGCGTCGGAGATGTCGCCGATGGGAGTACCGGCAAGGACCAGGGTTCCGGGCGTAACTGTCACGTTTCCATCCTCGCAGGGGCCCAAGCACGGGACTCACACAGCGCCGTTCCCTACGATGGCGCGGTGACCAGTACCGCGTCCTCCATGGACACCCGGCAGGAGCAGGCCCACCAGGACCAGCGGCCGTCGTGGCAGCAGCGGCTGCGCCGCTTCGGTTATGCGGCGGGGCCCAGAAGCGATGTCCGCGATCGCCTGGTGCCGCCCTACGTCGAGCCGAGCCCGCGGTTGTGGCAGGTCCTCGGGGTGTCCAAGGAGTTCGCCGGGCGGATCGGCCGCTGGTCCGCCTGGGGCGGTCCGCTGCTGGTGACGCTGTTCGCGGGCATCATCCGGTTCTGGAACCTGGGCAGCCCGAAGGCGGTGATATTCGACGAGACGTACTACGCGAAGGACGCGTGGGCGCTCGTCCACCGCGGCTTCGAGGTCAACTGGGACAAGAACGTCAACAACCTGATCCTGTCGAACAACGGGAACGTCCCGGTCCCGACGGACCCGGCGTACGTGGTGCACCCGCCGGTCGGCAAGTACGTCATCGGACTCGGGGAGCTGATCTTCGGGTTCAACCCCTTCGGCTGGCGGTTCATGACCGCCCTGCTCGGCACCCTGGCGATCCTGATGCTGTGCCGGATCGGCCGCCGGCTGTTCCGCTCCACGTTCCTCGGCTGCCTGGCCGGCGCGCTGATGGCGGTGGACGGCCTGGCGTTCGTGATGGCCCGCACCTCGCTGCTCGACGGCGTGCTGATGTTCTTCGTCCTGGCCGCGTTCGGCTGCCTGGTGATCGACCGCGACAGAGTGCGCGAGAAACTCGCCGCCGCGCTCCCGGCCGACGCCGACGGCCGGGTCCGCCCCGACGCGCACATCGCGGAGACGCTCCGCTTCGGGTGGCGCCCCTGGCGCTGGCTGGCGGGCCTGATGATGGGCCTGGCCATCGGCACCAAGTGGAACGGCCTGTACGTCCTCGTCTTCTTCTGCGTGCTGACGGTGCTGTGGGACGTCGGCTCCCGCAGGGTCGCCGGCGCGGGCCGCCCGTACGAGGCGGTGCTCAAGCACGACCTCGGGTTCGCGTTCCTGGCCACCGTGCCCGTCGCCATCGCCACGTACATCGTCTCGTGGACCGGCTGGATCCTCTCCCCCACGGACGGCACCGGCGGCTACTACCGCAACTGGGCGGCGGCCGACGGCAGGGGCAGCAGCTGGTCGTGGCTCTTCCCGGACTGGTGGCTCAGCCTGTGGCACTACGAGCACGAGGTCTACAAGTTCAACATCAACCTCTCCTCGCCCCACACCTACCAGTCCAACCCGTGGAGCTGGATCGTCACCGGCCGCCCCGTCTCGTACTTCTACGAGTCCCCCGCGCCCGGCAAGGACGGCTGCCCCGCCGACGCGGGCGAGAAGTGCGCCCGCGAAGTGCTGGCGATCGGCACACCGCTGCTGTGGTGGGTGGGCTGCTTCGCGATCCTGTACGTCCTGTGGCGCTGGTTCTTCCGCCGCGACTGGCGGGCCGGCGCGATCGCCTGCGGTATCGCGGCCGGCTACCTGCCCTGGTTCCTCTACCAGGACCGCACGATCTTCTTCTTCTACACGATCGTCTTCGTCCCGTTCCTCTGCCTGGCCGTCGCGATGCTCCTCGGCGCCATCATCGGCCCACCCGGCGCCGGCGACACCCGCCGCGTGGCGGGCGCCACGGGCGCGGGCATCCTCGTCCTGCTGATCGCCTGGAACTTCATCTATTTCTGGCCGTTGTTCACGGGCACGGCGATCCCGATAGACCAGTGGCGGTCCCGGATGTGGCTGGACACCTGGGTCTAGCCGGCCGGCACCTGCGTCCGGCTAGCCGGAGACCTCGATGATCCTGCCGTTCTCGTCGACGGTGTGGGTCTCCCAGTACACGTCCCACTTGTCGCCGACGTGCTCGGGCTCTTTGCCCTCGGGGTAGCGGGCGTACCCCGTCGGCGGGTCCTGGTCGTCGGGGACGCAGGCGCTGCCGGTGCTGCCCACGGCGAGGACGCCGTACTCGCCGCCGCCGCAGGTCGCGTCCTGTGTCGAGCAACCCGTCAGCAGGACGGCGGCGGTCGTGACGGCCAGTGCGAGGCCCAGGATGTTCTTGCGCACGATTGACTCCCCCTTGGTCGGTGGGACCAGCTTGGAGGAGGCGCGGGAGGGCCCACATGAGTAGCCGTACTCAGAAGTAGGGCATCGCGCTATTCGGCCACGTGTTCCCACAGATTCGCTCAACAAAAGCGAAACACCCGTTACAGCCGTCACGGCTTCCGCATAGAGTGCGAGCGATCAGGAGCCTTTCTGAACGCGTTCAGAAGATGCGTGGAAGGCGCAACGGGGAGGGGAAGCCCAGTGGGCAAGGGGGTCAAGACCGCTGTCATCGGCGGCGTGTTCGCCGTGATGGTCGGCGGCGCGGCGTACGGGGCGTACAACGTCCTGTCCGCGCTGAACGGCGACGGGGGCAGCGGCAGCGGCACGAGTGCGGCAGGTCCGGCGGCGGTCAAGAGCGGGCCGCCGAGTGCGGACGAGGTGAAGGAGACGACCGGCAAGTTCTTCGCTGCCTGGGCGAAGGGCGACGCGGTGGACGCGGCGGCGTACACGAACAACGCCACGGCGGCCGAGGCGCTGCTGACGGCGTACGCCGGGACCGCCCACATCGGCGAGGTGAAGATCACTCCTGGTACGGCGTCCGGTGCCACCGTGCCGTACACGGTGAAGGCGAAGGTGGCCTACGACGGGAAGTCGAAGCCGCTGACGTACAAGAGCGAGCTGACCGTGGTGCGCGGGGTCACCACCGGGCGGGCGCTGGTCGACTGGCAGCCGTCCGTGATCCACCCCGAGCTGCGGCGGGACGACACCCTGGTCACCGAGGAGTCCGCGAACCCGCCGATCGAGGCCGTCGACCGGAACGGGAACGAGCTGACGGAGAAGAAGTACCCGTCCCTCGGGCCGATCCTGGACGCGCTGCGCGGCAAGTACGGCGACAAGGCCGGCGGCACCCCCGGAGTCGAACTGGTGATCCGGCACGCCGGCGAGGGCGCCGCCGACACCCCGCTGCTGACTCTCGTCGAGGGCAAGCCGGGCAAGCTGGAGACCACGCTCAGCGCGACCGCGCAGGCCGCGGCGGAGAAGGCGGTGAAGCTGTACGCCCAGTCGTCGGTCGTCGCCGTCAAGCCCAGCACGGGTGAGGTGCTGGCGGTGGCCAACAACCGCAAGGACGCGTTCAACGCGGCCTTCGAAGGCACCGTCGCGCCCGGTTCCACCATGAAGATCATCACCGCCGCGATGCTCATAGACAACGGCGTGACCTCGATGAACGGCCCGGCGCCCTGCGAGAACACGGCGGTGTGGCAGAGCCAGACCTTCAAGAACCTCACGGGCATGGAGCCCAACGAGAACGCCACGCTCGCCAACAGCTTCCTGCGGTCCTGCAACACCGCCTTCGTCAAGCTCATCGACGAGAAGCCGCTCACCGACGAGTCACTGACCACGGAGGCCCAGACGCGCTTCGGGATCGGCCTGGACTGGAAGACCGGTGTCGTCTCCTTCGACGGCAGCGTCCCCGCCTCCGGCGGCCCGGACCGCGCGGCGGCCGCCATCGGCCAGGGCCAGGTCCAGATGAACCCGCTGAACATGGCGTCCGTGACGGCCACCGCCATCACCGGCGACTTCCGCCAGCCCTACCTGGTGTCGCCCCGGCTCGACGACCGGCAACTGGCCACCGCCAAGGGGCTGCCGTACAACACCGCCTCCCAGCTGAAGCAGATGATGCGGCTGACCGCGACCCAGGGCACCGCCCAGAAGGCGATGGCCGGGCTCGGCGGCGACATCGGCGCGAAGACCGGTTCCGCCGAGGTCGACGGGCAGGCCGTGTCCAACAGCTGGTTCACCGGCTTCCGCAACGACGTGTCCGCGGCGGCCATGACGGAGGAGGGCGGACACGGCGGCGACGCGGCCGGTCCGATTGTCGCAGCTGTGCTACGAGCTGCCGGCTGAAGTCATCCCCATGGGTCGGGACTCTAGTGTGGGGTCGTCGTTGAGGTGAATGAGGGCAACGGGGACCCTGGGGATCGTGCGGAGGATCGAAGGCTGTGGGTAACAGAAGACGCGTCGCCGAGCGACGGAAGACCAAGCCCGCCGTGATCGGCGGGATGATCGCCGTGGTGGTCGGCGGCGCCGGCTTCGGCGTCTACGCGCTCTACGGCGGCGGGGCCGCGGCCGACGACCGCACCCAGCCGACGTCCTCCTCCGCCGAGGACAAGGCGAAGGACATCCCGTCCGGCCCACTGTCGGCGACCGAGGTCACCACCGCCGCGCAGAGGTTCCTCACGGCCTGGCAGCAGGGCAAGGTGCCCGCCGCGGCGGCCGCCACGGACGACGCGAAGTCGGCCACCGCCCTGCTGACCGGCTACACCAAGGACGCCCACATCAAGGGCGTCACGCTCACCGCGGGCACCCGCACCGGCGACAAGGTGCCCTTCTCCGTGAAGGGCACGGTGTCGTACAAGGGCATCGAGAAGCCGCTGGCGTACGACAGCGCGCTCACCGTCGTCCGCGGCAGCGGCGACGGGAAGCCGATCGTCGACTGGCACTCCGCCGTCCTCCACCCGGACCTCCAGGACGGCGACACCCTGGTCACCGGCGAGTCCGGGACCCCGCCGGTCAAGGCCTTCGACCGGGACGGCGGCGAGCTGACCGAGGCCAGGTACCCGTCGCTGGGCACGGTCCTGGACGGTCTGCGTGAGAAGTACGGCAAGACGGCCGGCGGCAAGGCGGGTGTCGAGCTCCGGGTGATCCGCGGCAAGTCCGCGAAGTCGTCGAAGGCGTCCGACAAGACCCTGCTGGAGCTGAGCAAGGGCACGCCGGGCACCGTGAAGACGACCCTGAACCCGAGGCTCCAGGCGGCGGCCGAGGCGCAGGTGGCGAAGAAGGCGCGGTCGTCGGTCGTCGTGATGCGGCCCTCCACCGGGGAGATCCTCGCCGTCGCGAACGCCTCCCACGGCTTCAACACCGCCTTCCAGGGCTCCCTCGCTCCGGGCTCCACGATGAAGGTCATCACCTCCTCGCTGCTGATCGACAAGGGGCTGGCGTCGGCGGACAAGGCGCACCCCTGCCCGAAGTACTTCACGTACGGCGGCTGGAAGTTCCAGAACGACGACAAGTTCCAGATCAAGGGCGGCACCTTCAAGGCGAGTTTCGCCCGCTCCTGCAACACCGCCTTCATCAGCCAGGCGCCCGACCTGGAGAACGACGACCTGACCAAGCAGGCCCAGCAGGTCTTCGGCCTGGGGCTGAACAACTGGGCCATCGGGGTGCCGTCCTTCGACGGCTCGGTGCCGGTGCAGAGCGCGGCCCAGATGGCGGCCTCGCTCATCGGGCAGGGCGGGGTCCGGATGAACCCGCTGAACATGGCGTCGGTGTCGGCGACGGTCGAGTCCGGCACCTTCAAGCAGCCCTACCTGGTGTCCCCGTCGGTCGACGACCGCACTGTGGCGACGGCCTCGCGCACGATGTCCGCGGGCACCGTCTCCCAGCTGCGGGAGCTGATGGCGTACACGGCGGCCTACGGCACGGCGGCCGAGGCGATGTCCGGGGTCACCGGGAACGTCGGTGCGAAGACGGGCTCGGCGGAGGTCGACGGCCAGAAGAAGCCGAACGGCTGGTTCACCGCGTACCGGGGCGACCTGGCGGCCGCGGGCGTCGTCCAGTCCGGCGGGCACGGCGGCGACACGGCGGGGCCGATCGTGGCGTCACTGCTGAAGCTGGGCGGCTGACTCCCCGCGTCCCACCGGTGTCGCCAGGTACGTCCGGCGCAGGAACCTCAGCAGCGCCTTCGTCTCGAACTGCACCACCGAGACGCCGTGCGCGGAGTGGAACTCGAGCACGGCCTGCACCCGCCCGCACGGCCACACGCGGACCTCTCCGCTGCCGACCGGGGCGCGCAGGCCCTGTTCGAGGAGTGAGCGCGAGAAGGTCCACTCGTCGTGGGTGCTCGGCAGACCGACGCGTACCGAGCGCGGGTCGGTCTCGGGGTCGTAGCGCAGGATCACCGGGACCGCCTCGTCCTCGACGATGTCCGCGTCCGAAACGATGTGGGCTCGCGCGTACTGTTCGACTACAGACATCGTGACGGGCCTCTCACGCTGCGCAACCTGTGCGGAATCTGTGCATCCACTGCTTCTCCAGCGTCGCATATTTCCCGGATTCCGCCCCTGGGGCCGTATGGCTTGCTCGTGAGCACCCGTGGCTGTTCGTCGACCATCTCTCTTGCAAAAGGTTCGCAACAAGCCACTATCATCGAACGGTGCATGTGCCTGACGGATTCATCGACGCCCCCATCTCGGTAGCGACCGGCGCGGTCGCCGCGGCCGCCGTCGCGGTGAGCCTGCGCGGCGCGCGCCGCGAACTCGACGAACGCACCGCCCCGCTGGCCGGCCTGGTGGCCGCGTTCATCTTCGCCGTGCAGATGCTGAACTTCCCCGTCGCCGCGGGGACCAGCGGACATCTGCTGGGCGGTGCGCTCGCGGCGATCCTCGTCGGCCCCTACACCGGGGTCCTCTGCGTCTCCGTGGTCCTGCTCATGCAGGGCATCCTGTTCGCGGACGGCGGCCTGACCGCGCTCGGCGTGAACATCACGGACATGGCGATCGTCACCACGGTCGTGGCCTACGCCGTCTTCCGCGGGCTGGTGAAGGTGCTGCCCCGCAAGCGGCGTTCCCTCACCGTCGCCTCCTTCGTCGCCGCCCTCCTCTCCGTGCCGGCCGCGGCCCTCGCCTTCACCTTCGTCTACTGGCTCGGCGGCACCACCGACGTCTCCATCGGCAAGGTCGCCACCGCCATGATCGGCGTGCACGTCCTCATCGGCCTCGGCGAGGCGGCGATCACCGCGCTGACCGTCGGCGCCGTCGTCGCCGTACGCCCGGACCTCGTGTACGGCGCCCGCGGCCTCCAGCAGAAGCTCAGGCTGCGGGTGAACGGCGAGCTGGTCGACGTGCCGGCGGCGGAACCGGCGCCCGTCGCCGCCCGCTCCCACCGCGCGGTGTGGATCGCCGGCCTGGTCGCCTCCCTCGTCCTGGCCGGGTTCGTCAGCTTCTACGCCTCCGCGAACCCCGACGGCCTGGAGAAGGTCGCCGCCGACAAGGGCATCGACGCGAAGACCGAGAAGCACGCGAACGCGGACTCACCGCTCGCCGACTACGGCGTCAAGGACGTCGACGACGCCCGCCTGTCCGGCGGCCTCGCCGGCGTGATCGGCGTCGGTGTCACGGTCGTCGCGGGCAGCACGGTGTTCTGGGCGGTGCGCAGGCGGCGTACCGGCGAGGACGTCTCTCCCGCGAGCACGAGCGTCTGACATGGGCGCCGGACACGCGCACAAGCTCTACCGCCACGGGCACTCGCCCGTGCACGCCCTGCCACCGCACACCAAGCTCGCGGCGACCTTCGCCTTCGTGCTGGTCGTGGTGTCGACCCCGCGGGAGGTGATGTGGGCCTTCGGCCTGTACGCCGTACTCCTGGCCTGCGTCGCGTACGCGGCCCGCGTGCCCGCCGGTTTCCTGCTCAAGCGGCTGCTGATCGAGGTGCCGTTCGTCGCCTTCGCGGTGCTGATGCCGTTCGTGGCGGAGGGCGAGCGGGTCGAGGTGCTGGGCCTGCAGCTGAGCGTGAGCGGCCTGTGGGGCGCCTGGAACGTGCTCGCCAAGGGCACCCTCGGCGTCGCCGCGTCCGTGCTCCTCGCCTCCACGACCGAACTGCGCGAACTCCTGCTGGGACTGCAGCGGCTGAAGCTTCCGCCGCTGCTCGTGCAGATCGCCTCCTTCATGATCCGGTACGGCGACGTCATCACGGACGAGATGCGGCGGATGCGGATCGCCCGGGAGTCACGGGGCTTCGAGGCGAGCGGCGTCCGGCACTGGGGCGTCCTCGCGAAGTCCGCCGGGGCCCTGTTCATCCGCTCCTACGAACGCGGCGAGCGCGTGCACCTGGCCATGGTCAGCCGCGGGTACGCCGGTTCGATGCCGGTCATCGACGAGGTGACCGCGTCCCGGGCGCAGTGGTCGTACGCCCTGACCCTCCCGTTCGCCGCCCTCGTCGTATGTCTGCTGGGATGGACCCTGTGACCGCTTCCCTCGAGGTCTCCGGCCTCGCCTTCGCCTACCCCGACGGACACCAGGCGCTGTTCGGCGTGGACTTCGCCATCGCGCGCGGCGAGCGGGTCGCGCTGCTCGGACCGAACGGCGCCGGCAAGACGACCCTGGTGCTGCACCTCAACGGCATCCTGAGCGGCGGCACCGGCACCGTGAAGGTCGCCGGCCTGCCCGTCGGCAAGCAGCACATGGCCGAGATCCGGCGCCGGGTCGGCATCGTCTTCCAGGACCCGGACGACCAGCTCTTCATGCCGAGCGTGCGCGAGGACGTGGCGTTCGGGCCGGCGGCGGCCGGACTGAAGGGGCCCGAGCTGGAACACCGCGTGCGTACGGCCCTGGAGCGGGTCGGCATGCAGGACTTCGCCGACCGGCCCCCGCACCACCTCTCCTTCGGGCAGCGGCGCCGGGTGGCGGTCGCGACGGTGCTGGCGATGGAGCCGGAGATCCTCGTCCTGGACGAGCCCTCCTCCAACCTCGACCCCGCCTCCCGCCGTGAACTGGCCGACATTCTGCGGTCGTTGGACGTGACCGTCCTGATGGTCACGCACGACCTGCCGTACGCCCTGGAGCTGTGCCCGCGCTCCCTGATCCTGAGCGACGGCACGATCGCCGCCGACGGGAAGACCGCGGAGCTCCTGGCCGACGACGAGCTGATGCGCGCCCACCGGCTGGAGTTGCCGTTCGGTTTCGATCCGCGTCCGGCGCCGGTGCCCGAGGGCCGTCCGTGACAATGGGCGCGTGACGAACCAAGAGGACGCCGGTGCCGAGGGCTCGCTGCTGCTGGACGACCAGCTGTGTTTCGCGCTGTACGCCGCCCAGCGCGCGGTGACGGCCGCGTACCGGCCGCTTCTGGAGGACCTCGGCCTCACCTACCCGCAGTACCTGGTGCTGCTGGTGCTGTGGGAGCGCGGCGAGATCACGATCAAGGAACTGGCGGGTGCGCTGCGCCTCGACTACGGCACGGTGTCGCCGTTGCTGAAGCGGCTGGAGAGCGCGGGGCTCGTGCGCCGGGAGCGCGCGGTGAGCGACGAGCGCTCGGTGCTGGTCGCGTGCACGGGGCGCGGCGAGGAACTCAGGGAGCGCGCGGCACGGGTGCCGGGCGCCCTGTTCACGGCCACGGAGCTCGACGACGCGGAAGTCGCGCGGTTGCGCGAGGAGTTGTGGCGGCTGGCGGGCCGGGCGGAGGCCGCGGCCGAGCGCGCCCGCTGACATCCCCCGTCGGCACCCCCCGCTGACATCGGGTTACCCGCGGTTGCCTCCCCCCGGCCGTGGAAGGCATGGCTACCGGCCGGTACCTTGTGCACGATGCATCTGCTGGGGGAGGTTCCGCTGTGATCGAAGAGACCGTCGAAAGTGCCGCCGTCTCCGTCGACACCCGTCCGACGAAGATCGCCTATGTCGCCGAGGCCACCGCGCACGGCGGCCGGGACGGCTATGTCACCAGTCAGGACGGGCAGATCGAGCTGAAGGTCGCGATGCCGCCGGAACTCGGCGGGGACGGCAACGGCACCAACCCCGAGCAGCTGTTCGCGGCCGGCTACAGCTCCTGCTTCCACAACGCGCTGGTGATGGTCGGCCGCCGCTCCGGCTACGACCTGTCCGGTTCCACGGTCGCCGCGAAGGTCGGCATCGGCCCCAACCAGCACCGCGGCTACGGTCTCGCGGTCGCCCTCAGCGTCTCGCTCCCGGTCCTCGACGCGGACGTCGCGGCGAAGCTGGTGGACGCGGCGCACGAGGTCTGCCCGTACTCGAACGCGACCCGCGGGAACATCGACGTGACGATCCTGCTTGGCTGAGGGGGAGACCCGAACAGCCGGACGAGGAGTACGCACGTGGACGTGAACGGCACAGTCGCCGAGGGCTTCGAGCCGGTCAGGGAAGCGTTCGCGAGGAACTTCGAGGTGCTCGGGGACCGGGGCGCGGCGGTCGCCGTCTACCGGGACGGGCGCAGGGTCGTCGACCTGTGGGCCGGCACCAGGGACATCGACGGGACCGAGCCCTGGCACCGCGGCACCGCGCAGATCGTGCGCTCGGCGACCAAGGGCGTCGCCGCCGCCGTACCGCTGCTGCTGCACCAGCGCGGGCTCCTCGACCTGGACGCGCCGCTGGGCGAGTACTGGCCGCAGTTCAAGGCGCGCGGCAAGGAACGGGTGCTGGTCAGGCACGTGCTGAACCACCGGTCCGGCCTCCCGGTCCTCGACCACCCGCTCACCCCGGCCCAGGCGCTGGACCCGGCGCGGGGCGCCGAGGCGGTCGCCGCGCAGACACCGGTCTGGGAACCGGGCACCGACCACGGCTACCACGCGCTGACGTACGGCTGGATGCTCGACGAACTCGTGCGGCGCGTGACGGGCCGGTGGGCCGGCGAGTGGATCGCGGCTCAGATCGCCGGCCCGCTCGGCGCCGACCTGTGGCTCGGGCTGCCGCGGGCGGAGGAGGCCACGGGACGGACCGGCCGGGTGGGCCGGATCGAGACGCCGGAACCCGCCACGGGGACGGGCCTGCGCCTTCGCCCCAAGCCCACGGTCACCGCGGCCTACGACGATCCCGGCTCCCTCACCCGCCGGGCCTTCGCCGCGGTCACCCCCTTCCCCGACCAGAACGACCCGGCGTACCGGGCGGCCGCGCTGCCCGCGACCAACGGCATCGCGACCGCCGACGGGCTGGCCCGCTTCTACGCCGCCCTGATCGGCGAGGTCGACGGCGTACGCCTCTTCGACCCGGCCACCATGGAGGCGGCCCGCGGCGAGGAGTCGGCGGGACCGGACCGCGTCCTGGTCGTGAACACCCGCTTCGGCCTCGGCTACATGCTGCACGGCAGCGCGTCGCCCCTCCTCGGCCCGGGTTCGTTCGGCCACCCGGGCCGAGGCGGCTCCCTCGGCTTCGCCGACCCGGAGACCGGCGTCGCCCTCGGCTATGTGACGAACGGCTTCCGCAAGACCGTGACGGCGGATCCGCGGGCGCAGGCGCTGGTCAGGGCGGTGCGGAGCGTCGTACAGGCGTAACCCCTCAGACGTTGATCGAGTGGGACGTCCGGCCGGACGCCTCGTCGATCTCGTCGTGGGCTTTGGTCAGCAGGCGCATGGCGAGCTCGTTCAGGGCCCGCGCGCCCGCGACCTCCTCCCCCACCCTCGGCTGGTTCGCGTCGGTGTGGTGGCGGCTCGCGTGCCCTTGCGCGCGTACCTCGGAACCGTCGGGCAGCCGGACCATCGCGACCGCCCGCGTGTGCTGATCGTCCTCCCGGAACTCCAGTTCGACATGCCAACCCACAGCGGTGTGCATCATGACGATCACCTCCGGAACATCTGCTTCCAGGGTGCTCCTCCAAAGGCACGGACGCACGGCCTGAGGAGCCGCCCCCGGAGCCCGGAATGGGCCGCCCCTCACGGGACGTTCGCACAGGCATGACGCCCGACCAGCGCACCATCACCAACCCGCCCGCCCTGCACGACCCCACGCCGTTCGGCTACAGCCACGCCGTCTCCGCGCCCGGCGAGACCGTCTTCATCGGCGGCCAGTACGCCTCTGACGCCACCGGCGCCCCCGTGCCCGGCGACTTCGCCGCACAGGTCGACCTGGCCTTCGACCGGCTGCGGTCCGCCCTGGCGGGAGTGGGACTCGGCTTCGAACACGTCGTCCGGCTCGGCACGTTCATCGTCGACCACGACCTCGCCAAGCTGGAAACCCTCGGCAAGGCACTGCACACCCGCTTCGGCGACCGGCTGCCGGCACAGACACTGAGCGGCGTCGCCTCGCTCGCGCTGCCCGGGATGCTGTTCGAAGTGGACGCGGTGGCCGTGCGGCCGTGATTGCTACCGCCCGCGGTGGCGGTACAGCCGTAGGAGCACTGCCTCCGGTGGCGGTACGGCCGTAGAAGCACTGCCTCCGGTGGCGGTACGGCCGTAAGCCCTCCCCCGGCGGACGCGGCGGGGTGCGGCCCCGACGTCTACCCGGCGTGCAGCATCAGCCCGATCCCGATCACCAGCAGCCCCGCCGCGGCGATGCGCGGGGCGCCGAACCTCTCCTTGAAGAACACGGCACCGATCGCCGCGCCCACGATGATCGAGGACTCGCGCAGGGCGGCGATCGGCGCCAGTTCGGCCCTGGTCTGGGCCCACAGGACGAGCCCGTACGCCGCCACGGAGAGGGCCGCGCCCAGCAGCCCGACGCCCGCGAAGGGCCGTAGGACGGTGACGAACTGCCCGCGCCACCGGTAGAGCGCGTACGCCGGGATCGCCACGCCCTCCACCGCCATCAGCCAGGCGATGTAGCCGAGGGACGATCCGGAGGTCCTGACACCCAGCCCGTCGACGACGGTGTACGCGGCGATGGTCAGGCCGGTCGCCAGCGCCGCGTTGATCGCGGCCCAGTTGGGCCGACGGCCGCGCAGCCCCCACAGGGCGACGCCGGTCAGCCCCGCGCAGGACAGGGCGATGCCCGCCGCCGCCCACCCGTCCGGCACCTCGTGGGCGAAGACGGCGGCGAGCAGGGTGACCACCAGCGGGGCGGTGCCGCGCGCGATCGGGTACGCCTGGCCGAAGTCGCCCAGCCGGAAGGACTTCATCAGCAGCACGTAGTAGGCGAGGTGGATGACCGCCGAGACGATCAGGTACGGCCACGCCCCGGCCGCCGGGACCGGCACGAACGGCATCATCGCCAGCCCGATCAGCGACCCGCCGCCCGCGATCAGCGTGAATCCGACCAGTTTGTCGGTGATTTGATGCGCGATGGCGTTCCAGCTGGCGTGGGTGACCGCGGCCAGCAGCACGGCCGCGGTCACCAGCGGGGTCATGAGGTGCGCTCGCGCACGTCCACCAGGGTGGCACCGGCGTGGGCGACAAGTTCCTTGGGCCGCATGGGGAAGACGGTGTACGGGGTGCCGGCCGCGGCCCACACGGTGTCGTGGTCGAGGAGGGAGCGGTCGGCGAGGACCCGCGTCCGGGTCCGGTGCCCGAAGGGCGGCACGCCCCCGATCGCGTATCCCGTCGTCTCCCGTACGACGTCGGCCTTGGCCCGGGTGACCTTTTCGGCGCCGAGCGCCTCCCGGACCCTGTCGAGGTCGACCCGGGAGGAACCGTCCATCAGCACCAGCACCGGCACGCCGTCCGCCGCGAAGATCAACGACTTGCAGATCTCGCTCAACTCGCACCCGAGCGCCGCCGCGGCCTCGGCGGCGGTACGCGTGGCGTCCGGGAAACGCCGGACGCGGGGCCGCAGTTCGTCGAGGCCGAGCTCGCGCAGGGCCGCGGCGAAACGGGGGTGGGCTTCGGAGCCGTCAGTGTCGGTCGTCGTCATACCCGGCACGCTAGCGGTGGGTGTACGGGGCATGCGACCGGGTTACGGCCGTCGTCACCAGGCCTCCGTCTGCTCCACGAAGCCGCTTCAAGCTCCTCCGGCGGGCCCGGAGATCACCGAACGGACCGCTGCCACACGGTGTGCCAGGTCGCCGGCGGGGATGTCGAGGAGTTCGTAGCCGAACGCACGGTAGCTCCGCTCGTGGAACTCCTCGAACACGAGTGACTCCTCGAAGCTGATCCGCCGGGCACTGGTGGGCTCGCAGAAGCCCAGGTTGCGAACGAAGAGCACCTGGCGCTCGTAGATCTCCCCGGCCGTGATCCGCTCGATCTCCGCCGTCAGCGCCCGGGACACCGGCCGCCCCAGGTAGTTGGCCAGCGCGTGGGTGCAGACCGGCGACCGGTCGAAGACCTGGACCGTGCTCGGGGCGGGGCCCGTCGAAGGGTCTGTGGCAGGGCCTTCCAACTGCCGCTCCCTCTGCAGCTCGACGACCTCGTCGACAAAGCCCGCCCGCGTCCACGGCTCCGCCTCCCCGCGAGCCTGCGCCCGTGCGATGACCGCGGTCGCCGCCTCCTCCACGACCGCGTAGCCGAGCTCGGCCAGGCCCCGCAGGATCGAGGTCTTGCCGGCGCCGGGAGTACCGGTGAGCACGTAACGCTGCATGTCGGAGGCCTTTCGTGGTGATGGACGGGCGCGGCTGATGCCCCGAACCCAGGCGGGACAGCCCTGTTGGGGGGATGGGGGCGGCGGGGAGGGGCCGGATGCTCGAACGGCTCGTGCGCCGGAGACGGTTGCGGAAGCCCTCCCGAACAAGCAGATTACGACGATGACTTCGGCACCCGCACCCCCACCGGCGTCCGCACCCGGGATTCGTCCCTACCGCCCCACCGACCGCCCTGCCCTGGACGACATCTGCGTCCGCACCGCCCACGTCGGCCAGGACAGCCGTCCCCACTACGCCGACCCCGACGTCTTCCCGGCGATCTTCGCGGCGCCGTACGTCCACCTGGAGCCGGAGCTGGCCTTCGTGCTGGACGACGGCCACGGACAAGCCGTCGGGTACGTCCTCGGCACCGCGGACACGCCCCGCTTCGTCGAGGACTTCCGGGCGAAGTGGCTGCCGTCGGTGGCCGGTCGGTACCCCGAGCCGAAAGCCCCGCCCCGCACTCCCGACGACGAGATCATCCCCCTCCTGCATCACCCCGAGCGCATGCTCGTCCCGGAGGTCGCCGCCTACCCGGCCCATCTCCACATCGACCTGCTTGCCGACTGGCAGGGGCGGGGCTACGGACGGGCCCTGATGCGGACCTTCCTCGACGCCCTGCACAAGAAGGCCGTACCGGCCGTGCACCTTTCCATGCTCACCGCGAACACCCCCGCCCGGGCCTTCTACGACCGCCTTGGCTTCCATGAGATCGCGGTGCCGGACGCCGATCCGAGCGTCACCTATCTCGGACGCGGGACCAGCCCGTAGACGGCAGCCAGTCCGCAGTCCACAGTCAGCAGTCCGCAGTCCGCAGTCCGCAGTCCGCAGACAGTAGCCATGTACCGTATCCGCCGTGAGCGACGCACCGAAGGCCCCCGCACCGAAGCCCCCCTCCCCCACCCCCGGCTACCTCGTCTGGCGCCTGGCCAACAAGTGGCGTACCGCGGTCGATCAGGCCCTCGCACCCCTGAACCTGACCCATGCCCAGTACGTCCTGCTGGCCTCGCTGAGCGGGATGGAGCGGTCGGGCCGGCAGCCGAGTCAGCGGGAGCTCGCCGACTACACGGGGCTGGAGGCGCTGTACGTGTCGAAGCTGGCGCGGTCGCTGGAGGCGGGCGAGCTGGTCCGGCGTACCCGGGATGCCGAGGACACGCGGGTCGTGCGCCTGGCGCTCACCGACGAGGGCCGTAGAGCCGTGCGGCCCGCCATCGACGCCGTACAGGTGCTGCTGGACCAGTTGCTCACCCCGCTCGGCGGGCTGGACGACCGGCGGACCGACGACTTCAAGCGCACCCTGACCGAGCTCCTCGACACCCCGCTGGGCCGAGACGAGGAAAGCCGGTGAGGACGCCCCGTCCTCACGGAGCCCTCACCGGCTGGTCAAGCAGCGGAAGCGAGACGCGTCAGACGCGCACCAGCTCCCGGTCCTCGTCCGGATCCGCGTCCTTGACGTCGTCCGGCGTACGCAGGCTCTCGCCCTCGACGTCCACGTTCGGCAGGGCGCGGTCCAGCCACTTCGGCAGCCACCAGGCCTTCTTGCCGAGGAGCGCGAGCACCGCCGGGACGATCGCCATGCGGACGACGAACGCGTCGAAGAACACCGCGATCGCCAGACCGAAGCCGATCATCTTGATCATCGACTCGCTGGAGCTGATGAAGCCGCCGAAGACCGCCATCATGATGACCGCGGCGGCGGCCACGACCCGGGCACTGTGCCGGAAGCCGGTCACGATGGACTGGCTCGGCGACTCGCCGTGGACGTACGCCTCCCGCATGCGGGTCACGAGGAACACCTCGTAGTCCATCGCGAGGCCGAAGACCACGCCGACCATGAAGATCGGCATCATCGACATGATCGGACCGGTCTCCTCGACGCCGATCAGGCCGCCGAGCCAGCCCCACTGGAAGACCGCGACCACGGCACCGAGCGCGGCGAGCACGCTGAGCAGGAAGCCGAGGGCGGCCTTCAGCGGGACCAGGATCGAGCGGAAGATCACGATGAGGAGCAGGAAGGCGAGGCCGACCACCAGGGCCAGGTACGGGATCAGCGCGTCGGTGAGCTTCTGCGAGAAGTCGATGTTCATCGCGGTGGTGCCGGTGACCAGGACCTTCGCGCCCGTGTCGGCCTGGATGCCGGTGCCCTGGTCGCGGATGGAGTGCACCAGGTCCTCGGTCTGTACCGAGGACGGCTTGGAGTCCGGGATCACGGTGATCGTCGCCGTGTCGCCGGTCTTGTTGAACGCGGCCGGGGTGACCGTCACGACGTCCTTGAGGCCCTTGATCCCGTCGGTGACCGTGGTGGCCGCCGTCTTGGGGTCGTCGCTGTCCTTGGCGTCGACCACGATCATCAGGGGGCCGTTGAAGCCGGGGCCGAAGCCCTCGGACAGCAGGTCGTAGGCCCGGCGCTGGGTGGTGGACGTCGGCTGCGAGCCGTCGTCGGGCAGGCCCAGCTCCAGCTGGGTGGCCGGAACGGCGATCGCGCCGAGTCCGACCACGCCGAGCAGCAGCACGGCGACCGGACGGCGGATGACGAAGCTCGCCCAGCGGGTGCCCATGCCGGGCTTGGCCTGCGCCTGGGACTTGACCTGCGCCTGGGACTTCGCGGGCGCCTCGGACGTGCCGGCGCCGCGCCGCTTGCGCTTCTCGCCCGTCGGGCGGACCTTGCCGCCCGCGTATCCGAGCAGCGCCGGGATCATGGTCAGCGCGATGAGGACGGCCACCACGACGGTGCCCGCCGCCGCGAGGCCCATCTTGGTCAGCATCGGAACGCCGACGACCGAGAGGCCCGCCAGTGCGATGACGACCGTGAGGCCCGCGAAGACCACCGCGGAGCCGGCGGTGCCGGTGGCCCGGCCTGCCGCCTCCTCGCGGTCACGGCCCTCGGCCAGCTCGCCCCGGTAGCGGGAGACGATGAACAGCGCGTAGTCGATGCCGACCGCGAGGCCGATCATCAACGCGAGCGTGGAGGTGGTGTCGCCGAGGTCGAGCGCGTTGGCGAGGGCGGTGATGGTGGAGACGCCGATGCCGACGCCGATGATCGCCGTGAGCAGCGGCAGTCCGGCCGCCACCAGCGAGCCCAGGGTGAGGACGAGGACGACGGCGGCGATGGCGAGACCGACGGCCTCACCGATCGCCCCCGGCTCGGCCGCGGCCTGCAGGGCGTCGCCTCCGACGTCGACGGTCAGCCCGGTGGCCCGGGCCTCGTCCGCGGCCGCCTCGAGGGCGTCGCGGGTCGTGTCCTTCAGCTCCATGCCGGGGGCGTCGTACTTCACGGACGTGTAGGCGACCGTGCCGTCCCTGCTGACGGCGTTCGTGGTGAACGGGTCGGTGACGGAGACGACCTCGGAACCGTCGCCCAGTTCCTTGACGGTCTTCTCGACGGTCGCCTTGTTGTCGGCGTCCGTCATCTTCTCGCCCTCGGGCGCCTTGAAGACGATGCGTCCGGTCCCGCCGTCGGCGCTGGCGCCCGGGAAACGCTGCTCCAGCAGGTCGAAGGCCTTCTGTGCCTCGGTGCCGGGGATGGAGAAGGAGGTGGATCCGGCGGCCGGGGCGCTGGCCGCGCCGACGCCGGCGAGCGTCAGCAGGGCGACCCATATCAGGGCGACGAAATGCCGTCGCCGGAAGGCGAGCCGGCCGAGTTTGTAGAGGAACGTGGCCACGAAGGCGTACTCCCGGTCAGGTCGTGGTGTTTCAGGGCAGGGGTCATCAGCCCGACGACGTGAGCGGTTACGTCAGGTGGGGTCCAGCTGTGGGGAATTGCTAGGGAACGGTGACGCCGAGGGCGGGGAGGACCACGGCGTCGATGTACGAACGAAGGAATTCCTGCGTGGGTGGCAGCTCGTCGATCAGCGTGCGGGTGGCGAAGGCGCCGACCATCATGTGCACGACGTACTCGCGGGCCGGGCAGTCGGCCCGTACCTCACCGCGGTCCACCGCGCGCTGCATGACCTTGCGGAATTCACCCATCTCCGGTTCGACGAGCAGCTCCTTGAGCGCCCGCATGAGATCCGGGTTCGAGTGCGCCGCCATGGCCAGCGCCCGCATCAGGTCGGAGTTGCGCTCCATGGTGCAGTCGTCCTCGCGTGCCACGAGGGTGTGGAAGTCGCCCCGCAGGGATCCGGTGTCGACCTCGCCGATGCTGCCAGGCTTGCTGTGCCGCATGGCCTTGACGACCAGTTCGGGCTTGCCGCCCCACTGGCGGTACAGAGTCGCCTTGCTGGATCGCGTACGGGTGGCGACGGCGTCCATGGTGAGGGCGTCGTAGCCGACTTCCCGGAGCAGGTCGAGCACGGCCGTGTACAGCTCGGCCTCGCGCTCGGGCGTGATCCGACTGCGGCGCACCGTTGCGACTTCAGTCATGGCTCTCACCTTTCCCGGCTCCGAACGACACGGTTTCGTACGTGACGAATGTAGCGCACTCTCAAGCGAAACGAAACTGTTTCGTTCGTGTCGCTGCTCACGCCCGGTCGACCCGTGCGTGTTTTCCATAAGTTGCCCTGGTCCATCCCCGGGAAAAGCATGGGGAGGTGAGCTATCTGCGCCTTCCGCATCTGAGCGGCGAACTGCTGTGCTTCGTGTCCGAGGACGACCTCTGGCTGGCCCCCCTCGACGGCCCCGGCCGCGCCTGGCGGCTCACCGTCGACCGCACCAAGATCGGCCACCCCCGGTTCTCGCCCGACGGCCGCCATCTCGCGTACACGAGCTGGCGGAGTCTGGTCCCGGAGATCCATCTGATGCCGGTGGACGGCGGGCCGGGCCGGCAGCTCACCCACTGGGGCTCCGCCGACACCCAGGTCTGCGGCTGGACCCCCGAGGGCGCCATTCTCGCCGTCGCCTCACACGGCGAGCCCTTCTCCTACTTCACCTGGGCGTACAAGGTCCACCCCGACGGCGACCCCGGTCGCAAGCTCCCCTGGGGCCCGGTCTCCGACATCCAGGCCGCCGACCTCGACGGCGAGCGCAGGACCCTGCTCCTGACCGGCACCCCGCCGCACGAACCGGCCGCCTGGAAGCGCTACCGGGGCGGGGCGACGGGGAGGCTGTGGCTGCACGGCGAGCGGCTGCTGGCCGACCTGCCGGGCCACCTCCACTCCCCCATGTTCGTCGGCGGCCGGATCGCCTTCCTCTCCGACCACGAGGGCGTCGGCAACCTCTACTCCTGCGCCTACGACGGCTCCGACCTGCGCCGCCACACCGACCACGACGCCTTCTACGCCCGGCACGCGGCGAGCGACGGCACCCGGGTGGTGTACCAGTGCGCGGGCGACCTGTGGATCGTCGACGACCTCGCCGCGGACGCGGCGCCCCGCCGCCTCGACGTCCGGCTGAGCGGCCCGCGCGCCGGCCGCCGCAGGTACCCGGTCCCGGCGGCCCAGCACGTGGACGGCATCTCGGTCGACGAGACGGGCCGCGCGAGCGCGGTCGTCGTCCGCGGCAGCCTGTACTGGCTGACCCACCGCGACGGCCCGGCCCGCACGATCACGGACACCCCGGGCGTACGGGTCCGGCTCCCGGAGATGCTCGGCTCGGTCGGCCAGGTCGCGTACGTGACGGACGCCGAGGGCGAGGACGCGATCGAGGTCGCCCACCTCCCGAGGGCGACCGGGGACCGTGAGCCACGGCGGCTGGCCTCGGGCGAACTGGGGCGGGTGCTGGAGCTGGTCTCGGACCCGCAGGGCGAGCGCCTCGCCATCGCCTCGCACGACGGACGGCTGCTGCTCATCGACGCGACGGAGGACTCCACCGGCGAGGTGACCGAACTCGTCCGCTCCATCAACGGGCCGGTGCGCGACCTCGCCTTCTCCCCGGACGGGGCCTGGCTGACGTGGTCGCACCCGGGGATCGGGCGGACGCTGCGGCAGATCAAGATGGCGCGGATGAAGGACCGGTTGATCGTCGACGTCACCAACGGCCGCTTCGAGGACGAGAACCCGGTGTTCACGAGGGACGGCCGCTATCTCGCGTTCCTGTCGTGGCGTGGTTTCGACCCCGTCTACGACGTGCACACCGGTGACCTGTCCTTCCCGCTGGGCTGCCGCCCGTACCTGGTCCCCCTGTCCTCCGCCACCCCCTCCCCCTTCGCGCTGAACCCGGAGGGCCGGCCGGCCGCCGGGGGCCTGGACCCGGTCGAGGACGAGGGCGGTGACGGCGACGGCACGGTGATCGTCGAGGTCGAGGGCCTGGAGAGCCGGGTGACGCCCTTCCCGGTCACCGCCTCCAAGTACTCGGCGCTGTATCCGGTCGCGGGCGGCGGACTGGTGTGGCTGCGCTGGCCGATCTCCGGGGCACTCGGCGAGACGTTCGCCAACCCGGACGACACCAGCGGCCGGCCGACCCTCGAGTACTTCAACATCACCAAGGCGAAGAAGTCCGAACTCGTCGAGCACCTGGACTGGTTCGCGGTCAGCGGCGACGGCTCACGGCTGGTCGTCGTGGACGAGGGCGACCTGCGGGCGGTGCCGTCCAACGAGATCGGCGACGGCGACTCGACGGTCTGGATCGACGCCCGCCGCATCCTGCACCAGGTCGACCCGGCCGCCGAGTGGCGCCAGGCGTACGACGAGGCCGGCCGGCTCATCCGGGCCTACTTCTGGGAACCCGGCATGTGCGGCATCGACTGGGACGCGGTGCTCGACCAGTACCGCCCGCTGGTCGAACGGGTCGCGTCCCCCGACGAGTTCGCGGACCTGCTGCGCGAGGTGCTCGGCGAACTCGGCACCTCCCACGCCTACGTCTCCGCCGCCCGCCGCAACGAGGGCCCGCCGCACTACCAGCGCCGCCAGGGCCTGCTCGGCGCCAACCTCGTCCGGCGCGACGACGGTTGGACGGTCAGCCGGATCCTGCCCGGCGACTCCTCGGACTCCAAGGCGCGTTCACCGCTGGCCGGCACCGGCATCCGGGAGGGCGCGGTGCTCACCCACGTGGACGGCCGGCCGGTGGACCCGGTGACGGGACCGTACCCGCTGCTCGCGGGCTCGGGCGGTACGACGGTGGAGCTGACGTTCACCCCGGCGGAGGGGGAGGGACGGGCGCGTCGCGTGGCGGTCGTCCCGCTCCTCGACGAACGGCCCCTGCGCTACCAGGACTGGGTGACCAAACGCCGGGCCGTCGTACGGGAGTTGAGCGGCGGTCGCTGCGGCTATCTGCACATCCCCGACATGGGCGGCTCGGGCTGGGCCCAGTTCAACCGGGACCTGCGCATGGAGGTGTCCCGGCCCGCCCTGATCGTGGACGTACGCGGCAACGCGGGCGGCCACATCAGCGAGCTGGTCGTGGAGAAACTGACGCGCACCATCCTCGGCTGGGACCTGACCCGGGACGCCCAGCCGGTGTCGTACGCCTCGAGCGCCCCGCGCGGGCCGGTGGTCGCCCTCGCCGACGAGGCGACCTCCTCGGACGGCGACATGATCACGGCGGCGTTCAAGCTGCTCGGACTCGGCCCGGTGGTGGGTCAGCGCACCTGGGGCGGAGTGGTCGGCATGACCGGCCGCCACCAGCTGGGCGACGGCACGGTGATCACCGTGCCGATGAACGCGGCCTGGTTCGACGCCTACGGCTGGTCCGTGGAGAACCACGGCGTCATCCCCGACCTGGAGATCCTGCGCACCCCGCTGGACTGGGCGGAGGGCAGGCACGCGCAGTTGGACGACGCGGTCAGACTGGCCCTGGACCTCCTGGAGACCAACGCCCCGGCCACACCGCCAAACTACTCGAACGTCCCGAACCGGTCACGGCCGAGACTCCCGCCGCGCTGACCGGGCGAGCGTGGCAGGAGGGGTGCCCCGAGCGGGGGCACCCCTCCTGTTCAGCGTGCGGCGTCAGGCGTCGAAGTCCTGGCTGAAGCGCTCCTCTTCTTCGCGGCGCAGACGCTCGCTCTCCTCGTCGCCGCGCTCACGCATCGGGTGCATGGGGTCCTGCCCCGGGCGGCCGCGCTCCTGGCCCTGCTGACGCTCCTGGCCCTTCTCACGGGCCTGCTGCGCCTTCTGCTTGGCCTGGTCCTGCCACTGCTCCGACTTGTCCTGGAACTTGTCCTTCATACCCATGTGGGTTCACTCCCATAGAGGGTGGGGGATCTCAGGGCCCCTTGGCGGGGCCTCGACCAGATTCACACGGGCGGACACACTGCGCATTTCGATCAACTACGGTGCGTAGCGCGAGCCTCCTCATCAGCGGCCCCACCTGCGCCGACGAGCCCTGAACGCACGCCCTCCAGCCGGGTCCCGAACCGCCGCATCTCCCGCTGTCCGACGGTCCCGATGACCGCGGGAAGATACCCGCGCACCCCCTGCATCCCGCGCAGCCACCACTGGCCGTAGACGTGACTCGACCTGCGCTCGATCCCGGCGACGATCCGGTCCACCGCCGGCCCGAGCGGGTACGTCTTGTTGGACGGCCACGGCAGCCGCTGCCGCAGTTCCCGCATCACGTCGTCCTGGTCCGCCCCCCGCACCATGTCGGTGTCGGTCCACGACAGGTACCCGACGCCCACCCGCACGCCCCGGTACCCGACCTCCGCGCGCAGACTGTGCGCGTACGCCTCCACACCGGACTTGGACGCGCAGTACGCGGTCATCATCGGCGCCGGGGTGATCGCGGCGAGGGAGGCGATCTGCAGCAGATACCCCCGGCTCTCCGTCAGCACCGGCAGGAACGCCCGTGCGGTCACCGCCGATCCGATCAGGTTGACCTCGATCACCCGCCGCCAGGCCACGGGATCGGAGTCCACGAAGGGCCCGCCGGTGGCGACACCCGCGTTGGCCACGACGATGTCGACCTTCCCGAACCGCTCCTTGACCTCCTCGGCCACCCGGGCCATCGCCTCATGGTCGGTGACGTCGGCGTACCAGTGGTCGCTGTCACCGTGCAGCCGCTCGGCGACCTGCTTGAGCCGGTCCGGCTCCAGCCCGACCAGCGCCACCTTCGCCCCGCGCGCGGACAGCTTGCGGGCCAGCAACTCCCCCACGCCCCGCGCCGCTCCGGTGACGACGGCGACCTGTCCTTCGAGACCGACCCTGCTCATGCGTCCTCCTTGACGTGACCGACGTGGACGTACGTGCCGACGAGCTCCCGGATCTTCCCGGTGACCTGCTCGGGCGCCTCGACGGGCGTCATGTGGCCGATGCCGGGCAGCTCGGTCAGGCCCAGGCAGGCGGGCAGCGCGGCGACCAGCGCGCGGGCCTGCACCGGGGGCGTCAGCCGGTCGGCCGAGCCGACCAGGACAGCGGTCGGCACGCGCAACTCCCGTACGTGGTGGTCGAGATCGAGCAGGCCGAGCACCTCCGACCAGGCGTGGCGCACCTTGCGCGGACAGGCGTGCACGATCCGGGCACACGCCTCGACCATGTGCGGGGCCGAACCGGCGCCCATCGTCCCGTACCTGAGGATCCGTCGGGCGAGCGGCGTGACCGGCCCGAGCGGGGCACGGGAGCCGAGCAGCCGCCTGGTCAGGAAGGTCCGCAGCCGGCCCGCCCGGATCGGCAGCACCAGCGACTCGGCGACCAGCCGTGACGCCCCCGTGCTGCACAGCAGTACGGCCGCCGCGTGCTCCCGGAAGCCGGCTCTCCCGGCCGCCGCCATCACCGTCATCCCGCCCATGGAGTGACCGGCGATCACCGCCTTCTCCCCCGGCGCGAGAGTCGTTTCCAGTACGGCTTCGAGGTCGTCGGCGAGCGCCTCCGTACCGCAGGCACGGCTCGCCGGGCTGCGTCCGTGGCCGCGCTGGTCGTAGGCGATCACCCGGTGGTCCGTCGCCAACTCCCGTACCTGCACGGCCCAGAAGGCGGTGGAACAGGTCCAGCCGTGGGCGAGGACGACGGCCGGCGCGCCCTCGGGCCCGTGCACCTCGACGTGCAGTCGGGCGCCGTCGGCGGAGACGGCGGTGAGCACGCGGGCCGGGACGGGCGGGGCGTAGGGGCCGGAGGAGACGTGCAGGAGGCGGCTCATGCGTCCACCTCGGCCTTCCGCACGGCCGGCGTGCGCAGCACCTCGTACTCGCTCAGGTCCACCCGCCGTGTCGCCCGCCGGAACTCGGCGGTGGTGCCCGGCCAGATGGTGGTGTTGCGGCCGTTCGCGTCCAGGTACCAGCTGTCGCAGCCGGTGTTCCACACCGTGCGCTTCATGCGCTCCTGCACCCGCCCGTTCCAGGCCCGCACGGCACCGGGGCGGGCGTCGAGGGCGACCCGGCCGCCGAGGACCCGCAACTGCCGTACGAGGTCGACCATGTAGTTCAGCTGCGACTCGATCATGAGGATCATGGACGAGTTGCCGAGGCCGGTGTTGGGCCCGATGACGGTCATCCAGTTGGGGAAGCCGGGCACCGAGGCACCCCGCAGCGCCTCCATGGCCCCGCCCGCCGCCCAGGCCTCCGCGAGCGTACGGCCGTCGGCGCCCACCACCCGGTCGGCGATCGGCATGTCGGTGACGTGGAAGCCGGTGCCGAAGACGATCGCCTCGGCCTCGGCCTCGGTGCCGTCGGCGGCGACCAGGGTCGAGCCGCGGACCTCGCTCAGGCCGCTCGCGACGACGTCCACGTTGGGCTTGGCCAGCGCCGGGTAGTACTCGCTGGACAGCAGGATCCGCTTGCAGCCGATGCGGTAGCCGGGCGTCAGCTTGGCGCGCAGGGACGGGTCCTTGATGGAGCGGGCCATGTTCCGCCTGGCCAGCGCCTCCACCATGCCCAGCTCGTCGGGGCGCTTGGTGAACAGCTGGACCTGCAACTCCCGGATGCCCCACAGGAGTCCGCGCCTGAGCTGCGTGGTGACGGGCAGCCGCCGATGCAGCAGGCGCTCGGCCCCCGTGATCGCCCGGTCGACGCGGGGCATCACCCAGGGCGGGGTGCGCTGGAAGAGGGTGAGCTTCCCGGCGACGGGCTGGACGGCCGGCACGATCTGGATGGCGGAGGCACCGGTCCCCACCACGGCGACCCGCTTGCCGCGCAGGTCGTAGTCGTGGTCCCAGCGGGCCGAGTGGAAGACCTTGCCGGGAAAGGTGTCGAGCCCCGGGATGTCCGGGATCCTCGGGTCGGACAGCGGGCCGGTGGCGGAGACGACGAAGTCCGCGGAGAGCGGGCCGGCGGCCGTCTCGATGTCCCAGCACAGCCGCTCCGCGTTCCAGGTCATCGTCTTGACCTCGGAGTCGAAGCGGATGTGCGGGCGCAGCCGGAAGACGTCGGCCACGTGCTCCAGGTAGGCGCGGATGTGCTGCTGCCCGGAGAAGGTGCGCGGCCAGTCGGGGTTGGGCGCGAAGGAGAACGAGTACAGGTGGGACGGCACGTCGCAGGCGCACCCCGGATAGGTGTTGTCCCGCCAGGTGCCGCCGACACTGTCGGCCCGCTCCAGGACGACGAAGTCGGTGACGCCCTCGCGCCGCAGCCGCACGGCGGCGCCGAGTCCGCCGAACCCCGACCCGATCACCGCCACCCGTACATGCTCGTGTTCGTGCTCGGCCATCCCGAAGCCTCCACGCGTCGCGTTGAACTCTGCCAGTGAACACTGGCGCAATGGGGAGAGTAGAGCAGCTCCGTACCGATGGGTAGGGGCCGGGGCCAGGAAAGTTACCGGGGGTACGACATAGGCTGCGTCCGTGACGCAGACGCGCGAATACCGCATGGAGGAACTGGCACGACTGGCCGGCATCCCCGTGCGCACCCTGCGCTTCTACCGTGAACGCAAACTGATCGCGCCACCCCGCCGCGAGGGCCGCATCGCCTGGTACGACGACCACCACCTGGCCCGCCTGCGCACCATCGCGGCGCTCCTGGAACGCGGCCACACCCTCAGCAGCATCGCGGAGCTGGCGGAGGCCTTCGAGCACGGCCGCAACGTCGGCGAACTCCTCGGCATGGACACCCCCACCGAGGAGGAACCGGTCCGCCTCACCCCCGAGGAACTCGCCGCCCGCTTCGAGGGCGAGGTCACCCCCGAGAACCTCGCCGCCGCCCTGGACCTCGGCTACCTCGGCACCGACGGCGACGAACTCGTCCACATCAGCCGCCGCCTCCTGGACGTCTCCTCGGCCCTGGTCCGCGAGGGCATCCCCCTCGCGGAGGTCCTGGAAGCGGGCCGACGCGTCCGCGAACACGCCGACGCCCTCGCCGAACTCTTCGCCGACGTGATCCTGCGCCACGCCCCCGAGGAAGACCTCCAGCGCCTGCGCCCACTGGCCCGGAGCGTGGTGGAGGCGGAACTGTCACTGGCACTGGACCGGCGGCTGCGGAAGCGGGACTAGAGGCCGGCTAGAGGTCGTAGACGACGGTGACCGGCGCGTGGTCGGACCACCGCTCCGCATGCGTCGCCGCGCGCTCCACAAACCCCTTGACCGCCTTGGCGGCCAGACCCGGCGTCGCGACGTCATAGTCGATGCGCCAACCTGAATCGTTGTCGAAGGCCCGCCCCCGGTACGACCACCACGTGTACGGTCCCTCGACGTCCGGATGCAGTGCCCGCACGACGTCCACGTAGCCGCCCTCCGCCGGGTCGAAGACGCGGGTCAGCCACTCCCGCTCCTCCGGCAGGAAGCCTGAACTCTTCTGGTTGGCCCGCCAGTTCTTGAGGTCGGCCTGTTGGTGGGCGATGTTCCAGTCGCCGCAGACGAGGACCTCGCGGCCGTCGGCGGCGGAGCGCTCGCGCAGGTCCTTCAGATAGACGAGGAACTCGCCCATGAAGCGGACCTTCTCCTCCTGGCGCTCGGTGCCGACCTCGCCGGAGGGCAGGTAGAGGGAGGCGACGGTGACGCCGGGCAGGTCGGCCTCGACATAGCGCCCGCTGGTGTCGAACTCGGCCGAGCCGAAGCCGACGCGGACCCGGTCGGGCTCGCGACGGGTGTAGAGGGAGACGCCGGCCCGGCCCTTCGCTGCGGCGGGCGCGTGCACGACGTGCCAGCCGTCGGGTGTGCGGACGTGCTCGGGCAGTTGCTGCGGTTCCGCGCGCACCTCCTGGAGGCAGAGCACGTCGGCGGAGGTCTCCGCGAGCCATTCCACGAAGCCCTTCTTCGCGGCGGCGCGCAGTCCGTTCACATTGGCGGAAGTCACAGTGAGCACCCCGGCACGATACCGGCACACTGGATCGAGCCCCGACCAGGAATGGATTAATATACGGTGATCAGCATGAACATACGCCGCGTCTCCTTCGACCACCCCGACGCCGTCAAGCTCAACGACCAGGTGCAGGCCGAGTACCACCTGCGTTACGGCGACGGCGGAGACGCCACCCCGCTGGACCCCGCGGACTTCCACCCCCCGAACGGCGTCTACCTGATCGCGTACGACGAGAACGACGCCCCCGTCGCCACCGGCGGCTGGCGCGCCCAGGACACCAACGGCGAGGGCAACGTCGACGGCGACGCCGAGCTCAAGCGGATGTACGTCATCGACGCGATGCGCGGCCGCGGCCTCGCCCGCCGCATGCTGGCGACCCTGGAGGAGGACGCCCGCACGGCCGGCCGCGTCCGCATGGTCCTGGAGACCGGCACCGAGCAACCCGAGGCCATCGCCCTCTACACGTCCAGCGGGTACGAGCCGTGCACCAAGTTCGGCTACTACCGGCACTTCGAGGAGAGCCGCTGCTTCGCCAAACGCCTGTAGCCGCCCGGCTCAGGGAGGTGCAGGTGCAGGTGCCGTCACTCCCGCCCGGCCGCCTCCCGGGCGATCCGCTCGAACTGCGCGCCCATGGCGGCGGACAGGGCGTGCGCCGCCGAGAGCGGACGGACCATGACCATGAAGTCGTCGATCCTGCCGTCCTCGTCGAAGTGCAGGAAGTCGCAGCCGGTGAGCCGCTTGCCGTCGACGGTCGCGGTGAAGACGAGGGCGTGGTCGCGCCCGTCGGGGTTCGCGATCTCCCGTACGTACGTGAAGTCCTCGAAGACCTGCCACACGGCGCGCAGGATCGCGCTGGTGATCGCCTTGCCTTCGTACGGCTTGAAGACGACCGGGCTGGTGAAGACGACGTTCTCGGCCAGCAGGGCGGCCGCCGCGTCCATGTCACCGGCCTCGACGGCTTTGCGGAAGGGGTGCACGAGATCACCTCACATACTAAACGAGTTGAATAGGTGTGTTGCAGAGTAGGATCGGATCATGGCTTTGCGCAACGCCGTGATGGCCGCACTTCTGGAGGGCGAGGCGTCCGGGTACGACCTCGCGAAGGGGTTCGACGCCTCGGTGGCCAACTTCTGGATGGCCACCCCCCAGCAGCTCTACCGGGAGCTGGAGCGAATGGAGAGCGAGGGCCTCATCGCGGCCCGCGTCGTCGAGCAGGAGCGTCGCCCCAACAAGCGGCTCTTCACGCTCACCGACGCCGGGTTGGAAGCCGTGCGCGCCTACACCGCCGAACTCCCCGGCAGACCGACGGCGATCCGGGACGAGCTGATGGTGAAGGTCCAGTGCGTCGACGCCGGCGACATCGAGGCCGTACGCGCCGGAATCGCCGAACGCATGGAGTGGGCCACGGCCAAGCTGGCTTCCTACGAGCGTCTGCGCCAACGCCTGCTGGACGGGCGCACCGAGGACGAGTACTTCGCCACCGCCGAGCGCATCGGCCCGTACCTCACACTCATGCGGGGCGTGGCCTTCGAACGGGACAACCTCGAGTGGGGCAGGCTGGCCCTGATGCGACTGGACCAGCGCGCCGCGGCCGCCAACGGGCGGGCCTGAGCGGGCGATTGACGAGGTGAAACACGAAGATCCCGCCCGATCGGTCAGATCGGACGGGATCTCGTCAACTGCCCCCGGGTTTCCCCGGAACAGTCGTTGCGGTGGACCTGTGGGGATTTGAACCCCAGACCCCCTCGATGCGAACGAGGTGCGCTACCAGACTGCGCCACAGGCCCTTGCAACGAGTGAAACTCTAGCATCCCCGTCCCGGTGCTTGGAAATCCGTTCCCGGGCTGGTCACACCACCTCGGGTCACTCGTTCGCGGCCCGCGGCCGGTCGCCGTCCTCGTACTGGTCGAAGAGCGGCGTGCGGCCCCGCTCACGGGCGCGGCGTGCGGAGGCGGCGCGACGGGCGTCACTGCGGCCGTCCGCCGCCGGTTTGTCGTCCGCGTCGTCGGCCTCTTCCTCCGCTCCGGCGTCCTGCTGCTCGCCGGGCCGTGCCTCCTGCTCGGGCGTGGCGGCACTGGACCGCGCGGAGCTCCACGCGTCCGGTGCCCCGAGGTCCACGTCGGAGGTGGCCCGTGGCGCGACCGGGGCGGTCACGTACGTCGGCAACGGCACCGGGACCGGGTCCCAGCTGTCACCGTGGCCGGGCCGCTGCTGGCGTTCGCGCTGCTGGTCCACCCACTCCGCGTGGTCGGTCTGCTCGACGAGCGCGCGCCGGTCGGCGGCCAGCGCCGACAGTCCGGGGTCCAGCTCGGACGCGGTCGCTTCGTCCGGCTCCTCGGCGTCGGCGCCGGAGTCGACGGACGCGCGCCGACGCGGCTGGCGCGCCCGCTCCCGCAGTCGCTGTGCGGCGACCTCGGCGCGGCGGCGGTCCATCTGGTAGGCGAAACGCCGGCGCTCCTGTGAACGCAGGTAGGCGATGTACGCGCTGAGCAGCACGGCGGGTACGCCGGGCGCCCACAGGAGGGTGAGCCCGCCGACCGCGGCGACGATCGCGCCGAGCGAGAAGGCGATGAACAACATGACGGTCGTACGCCTGCGGCGCGCGAGCACCTTCGTGCGTCGGGCGCGTGCCGCGGCCGCTTCTTCCGCGGGCGTGCGCCTGGCGGCCGGCACCCGCTTCCGCGCGGGGGCACCCGCTTTTTCGCGTGCGGGTTCGCGCGCGTGTTCAGACCGGGCGGGTTCCTGGGCCTGCTCCTGGACCGCGGCCTTCGCCTGCGGGCGGGTCGGAGGCATGGCGAAGGCCCGGACGTCCACCGAATCGGTGACCGCGCCCGGGTCCACGGCGCTGGGCTCCCCCTCTTCGGTGGAGCGCGCCCGCAGGTCCTTGGCGTATCGGCGCTCCATCCCCGCCCGTCCGGACAGCAACCGGATGGCCGTGCTGAAGCGTTCCGTCGGACGGGCCTCGTTCAGCTCGTCCTGCCTACGGAGCCACATCGGCACCAAGTAGGCTGCCCAGGCCCCGACAATGACTGCGTAGATGAGGCCGCTGCTGCTCACGCCTCACACGGTAGAGGGGTTTGCGTGAGGCCATCTGCCAATTGCGCCGGTGTGTCGCACGATCTGGCTGATATTTCGAGCTTTTTTTGTGACCGATGCGATCAACAGGCCGCCGAGGTAGCGAATTCAATGCCCCGAGACGGTCATCCACCGATCATTTTCGAACACATATTCAATTTCCCGGCCTAGGCGGGATTGTCGTGCGGGGCGCCCTGGGAGCGTGCCCGCTGCCAGCGCCTGAGCAAACCGTCGGGCACTTCTTCCGCGGTGAGTGCGAACACGAGGTGGTCGCGCCAGGCGCCGTCGATGTGGAGATAGCGCGGCCTGAGGCCCTCCTCGCGGAATCCGAGTTTCTCCACGACCCGGCGGCTGGGCCCGTTCTCGGGGCGAATGCAGACCTCGATGCGGTGCAGGCCCACGGTGCGGAAACAGTGGTCCACGACGAGCGCCACGGCCGTCGGCATCACTCCGCGGCCGGCCACCGACTCGTCGACCCAGTAGCCGACATGCCCCGAGCACATCGAGCCCCAGGTGATCCCGGCGACCGTCAGCTGCCCGACCAGCCGCCCCTGGTACTCGATGACGAACGGCAGCATCCGGCCGGCGTTCGCCTCGGCGCGCAGATGCCGGACCATCTGGCGGTACGTCGGCCGGTGCGCGATGGGCCCGCTGGGCGTGGGAGGCGGGATCGTCGCCTCCCAGGGCCGCAGCCAGTCCCGGTTGCGCCGGTTGACCTCGCGCCACGGCCGCTGGTCGCGCATTTTTATCGGCCGGAGGACGACATCGCCGTCCGCCAGCACGACGGGCCAGGATGGGCTGTTCAGCTCGCACCCCCACTACCGGCGGCGGGTCTGGGGTGGTCGCCGCCGCGCAGCTGGTCGACGGCGTGCACCAACAGGGGCTCCAGGACGGCCAGTCCGTCCCTCACCCCGCCGGTGGAGCCCGGCAGATTGACGATCAGCGTCCGCCCCGCCACTCCGGCCAGGCCCCGGGAGAGCGCCGCCGTCGGCACCTTCTCCCGTCCGAACGCCCTGATGGCCTCCGCGATGCCCGGCACCTCGTGGTCGATCACCCGGCGCGTCGCCTCGGGGGTCCGGTCGGTGGGCGAGATGCCGGTGCCGCCGGTGGTGACGATCACGTCGTACCCGGCGTCGACCCCGGCACGCAGGGCGGCCTCCACCGGCTCCCCGTCGGGGACGACCTGCGGGCCCTCGACGGCGAAGCCGAAGCCCTTGAGGCCGTCGGCGATCAGCGGACCGCCCTTGTCCTCGTAGACCCCGGAGGCGGCCCGGTTGGAGGCGGTGACCACGAGCGCGCGATACGTCATGCCCGGCTCCAGTCGCCCGACTTGCCGCCCGTCTTCTCTTCGACCCTGACGTCCGTGATGACCGCTCCCTTGTCGACCGCCTTGACCATGTCGATCACGGTGAGCGCGGCGACGGAGACCGCGGTGAGGGCTTCCATCTCGACGCCCGTGCGGTCCGTCGTCTTCACCGTGGCCCAGATCTCCACGGCGTCGTCCGCGACCTTCAGGTCCAGTTTCACACCGGACACCGACAAGGGGTGACAGAGCGGGATGAGGTCGGGGGTCCGCTTGGCGCCCATGATGCCCGCGATCCGCGCGGTGGCCAGGGCGTCTCCCTTGGGGACGCCCTCACCACGCAGCAGTTCGACCACGCGGGCGGAGACGAGGACCCGGCCGCTGGCACTGGCGGTGCGCGCGGTCACGTCCTTCCCGGACACATCGACCATGCGGGCCGCGCCCGCCTCGTCGATGTGGGTCAGTCGGTCCTGCACAGAGGGTCCGGGGGTCTCCCCCCGGGAAGGCACTGTCATGCTGTGTCGCGCTCCCGGTCCGGGCCCGGCGCGGTGCGGCGCGTGAGCCTGTTGTGCGCGACACGGTACCGCCAAGTTGAACCCTTGAGCGGCGCGGACCCCGCTGCTCAGCCGAGCAGGACGACCTCGACCTCGGCGCCGGGCTCCACGGACTCCACGTCCTCGGGGACGACGATCAGCGCGTCCGCGTGCGCGAGGGCCGCCACCAGGTGCGATCCGGCGCCCCCGACCGGGGTGACCGCACCGTCGGCGTACGTCCCGCGCAGGAACTGCCGCCGGCCTTTCGGCGAGGTCAGCGCCTTGGGGGTGGTGAGGGTCGCGCGGGTCCGCGGCCGGTGGACGTCGGGCAGGCCCATCAGGGCGCGGATCGCGGGGCGCACGAACAGCTCGAAGGAGACGTACGACGACACGGGGTTGCCGGGCAGGGCCAGCAGCGGTGTGTGGTCGGGGCCGATGGAGCCGAAGCCCTGGGGCTTGCCGGGCTGCATGGCGAGTTTGCGGAACTCGATGCCGCTGCCGGCCTCGTCCTCGTCGCCGACGTGCGACAGCGCCTCCTTGACGACGTCGTACGCCCCGACGCTCACGCCTCCGGTGGTGACCATGAGGTCGGCGCGGACGAGCTGGTCCTCGATGGTGGACCGCAGGGTCTCGGCGTCGTCGGCGACTGCGCCCACCCGGTAGGCGATGGCGCCGGCGTCGATCGCGGCGGCGGTGAGGGCGAAGCTGTTGGAGTCGTAGATCTGGCCGCTGCCGAGTTCCTGACCGGGCTGGACGAGTTCGCTGCCGGTGGACATGACGACCACGCGCGGGCGCGGCCGGACGCGTACGGTGGCGCGGCCGATCGCGGCGAGCAGGGCGATCTGCGGCGGGCCGAGGACGGTGCCCGACTCCAGGGCGCGGTCCCCCGCCTTCACGTCACTGCCCTTGGCGCGCACGTGTGCGCGGGCCTCGGCGGACCGGTACACGTGCACGTGCCCCTCGGCGCCGTCGGGGGCCAGCGCGCGGGCGCGCATCCCGGTCACCGGGCCCTCGCCGAGGCCGCCGTCGGTCCACTCGACGGGGACGACGGTCTCGGCGCCGGGCGGCAGCGGGGCGCCGGTCATGATGCGGGCGGCCTGGCCGGGCCCCACGTGCAGCAGGTCGGCCTGGCCGGCCGCGACGTCCCCGACGACGTCCAGGACGGCGGGGTACTCCTCGCTCGCGCCCGCGACGTCCGTGACCCGTACCGCGTACCCGTCCATGGAGCTGTTGTCGAACGGCGGCAGGGACACCGGCACCGTGACGTCCTCGACCAGGAGGCAGCCCTGGGCGTCGAGGAGTTGCAGCTCGATGGGTTCGAGGGGGCGGACGGTCGCGAGGATGTCCTCCAGGTGCTCGTCCACCGACCACAGCTGGTCGTGGCCGGTGGTGCGGGACGCGGCGCTGCTCAACGTTGTTACATCTCCTCGGCTACGTAACTGCGAAGCCAGGTCCGGAAGTCCGGGCCCAGGTCTTCACGTTCGCACGCGAGTCTGACAATGGCACGCAGGTAGTCGCCGCGGTCGCCGGTGTCATAGCGGCGGCCCTTGAAGACGACGCCGTGCACCGGGCCGCCGACCTTCTCGTCCTCGGCGAGTTGCTGCAGGGCGTCGGTGAGCTGGATCTCGCCGCCGCGGCCGGGCTCGGTCTTGCGGAGTATGTCGAAGATGTGCGGGTCGAGGACGTAGCGGCCGATGACCGCGTAGTTGGACGGGGCGTCCGCCGGGTCGGGCTTCTCGACCAGGCCGCTCACCCTGACGACGTCGCTGTCCTCGGTGGTCTCGACGGCCGCACAGCCGTAGAGGTGGATCTGCTCGGGGGCGACCTCCATGAGCGCGATGACGCTGCCGCCGCGCTGCTCCTGGACCTCGACCATCCGCTTGAGGAGCGGGTCGCGCGGGTCGATCAGGTCGTCGCCGAGGAGGACGGCGAAGGGCTCGTGGCCCACGTGCGGGGCGGCGCACAGCACGGCGTGGCCGAGGCCCTTGGGGTCGCCCTGGCGGACGTAGTGCATGGTGGCGAGGTCGCTGGACTCCTGCACCTTCGCGAGCCGGCCGGCGTCACCCTTCTTCTGAAGGGCCGATTCCAGCTCGTAGTTGCGGTCGAAGTGGTCCTCGAGGGGACGCTTGTTGCGTCCCGTGATCATGAGGACGTCGTCGAGGCCCGCGGAGGCGGCCTCCTCGACCACGTACTGGATCGCGGGCTTGTCGACGACCGGCAGCATCTCTTTGGGGGTGGCCTTGGTGGCCGGCAGGAACCGGGTGCCGAGGCCTGCTGCGGGGATGACAGCCTTGCTGATCCGAGGGTGCGACTGAGTCATGTCCGCAACCATATCCGGTGCCTTTGCTAGGAATCTGAGGCTCCGGTTAATTGGCTCTCATATGAGCGGATTGAAAGGGTACGGAGCAACCTTTGAACCACATCGGACGTCCGGGCGAGCCTGACAAGCGTATGTTGCGGCGAGAAATCCTCGCGGTGAGGAACGCGTTGACGGCCGATGACGTGCGGGAAGCCGCCGTCGCGCTGGCCGGGAGGGCGTTGGAGCTGCACGAGCTGGCGCGGGCGCGCACGGTGGCGGCGTACGTCTCCGTGGGGAGCGAACCCGGAACGCTCACGCTCCTGGACGCGCTGCGCGCGCGGGGCGTACGGGTCCTGCTGCCGGTGCTCCTGCCCGACAACGACCTGGACTGGGGCGCCTACACCGGCGAGGACTCCCTCGCACGCGTCCAACACGGCGGAAAGATGGCCCTCTTCGAGCCGGCCGCCGACCACCTGGGAGCGGACGCCGTGACCACCGCCGACGCCGTGCTGCTGCCGGGCCTCGCAGTCGACGCGCGCGGCATGCGTCTGGGGCGCGGCGGAGGGTCGTACGACCGGGTGCTCGCGCGCCTGGAGCGCGCGGGCGCACACCCCGCGCTGGTGGTGCTGCTGTACGACTCGGAGGTCGTGGAGCGGGTGCCCTCCCAGCCGCACGACCGGCCGGTGCACGCGGTGGTGACGCCGTCGGGCGTGCGCCGCTTCCGGGACGACCGCTGAAGGCGAACCGGCCCACCACCCCCGCGGGGAGGGGCGGGTCGACGG